>CAZHPP010000013.1:0-19080 GCA_964534535.1 uncultured Victivallales bacterium
CAGTCGCTCATCACGGAATCCACGATTCCCTTGACGTCGCCGTTGCCGAGTTTGGTCTTGGTCTGGCCTTCGAACTGGGGATCCGGCACCTTCACGCTGATGACGGCCGAAAGGCCTTCGCGGGAGTCCGAGCCGGTCAGGAGCTTTTCATTCTTGAACAGCTTGCTGGACTTGATGTAGTTGTTCAGCGTGCGGGTGAGGGCGGTCTGGAATCCGATCAGGTGCGTGCCGCCTTCGATCGTGTTGATGTTGTTCGCGAACGAAAGGATGTTTTCCTTGAACGAGTCGTTGTACTGCATGGCCACTTCGACGTCGATTCCGTCCTTGGCCTTGTGCATGCAGATCACGTCGTGGAGGACTTTTTTCTCGTTGGCGTTCATGTGGCGGACGAATTCGGAGATTCCGCCGTCGTACTTGTAGACTTCCTTGCGCGGATGCTCGTCCCGCTCGTCCTCGAGAGAGATGGTGAGGCCGCGGTTCAGGAACGCGAGTTCGCGCAGACGCGTGGAAAGGGTCTCCCAGCTGTAGACGAGCACGGAGAAAATCTCGCTGTCGGGCAGAAAGCTGACGGTGGTGCCGCGTCCCTGCGCGTCGCCGAGGCAGCGCAGCGGACGCGTGGTCACGCCGCGCTCGAACCGGATGTCGTACGCCTTGGCGTCGCGGATGACCTTGGCTTCCATCCAGACGGAAAGCGCGTTCACGCAGGAGACGCCCACGCCGTGGAGTCCGCCGGAAACCTTGTACGAATTGTGGTCGAACTTGCCGCCGGCGTGAAGCACGGTGAGCACGACTTCGATGGCGGGCTTGCCTTCCTCGTGCATGTCGACGGGGATTCCGCGTCCGTCGTCGACCACGGTGATGCTGTTGTCCTTGTGGATCGTGACGGCGATCTTTGTGGCGAATCCGGCCAGCGCCTCGTCGATGCTGTTGTCGACGACTTCGTAGACCAGATGGTGAAGGCCGCGTTCTCCGGTGTCGCCGATATACATGCTGGGGCGTTTGCGGACTGCTTCCAGGCCTTCGAGGACCGTGATTTTCTTTGCGTTGTATTCGTCGACTTCGGCCTGGGTATGGACCGGTGCCTGGGCGGCGGGTTCGGCGGGCTGGCTGGCCGGCTGATTTGCGCCGCTCTGGGGATTCTCGTTTTCGGACATTGGAACCGCTCCTGAAATGAATGGTGAAAATAAGGTTGTTTCCTACTCTGACAATATAGCGCCGGATCGCCGTTTTTTCAAACTTTTCCGGTGCTTTTTTTCAATAAAAAAGATGCAGGGAAAATCGGGCGGCTGATCCCCGGAGGAAAACGGGTGCCAAAAGGTTTTCCGCTTGATTTTTCCTCCGCAAAGTTTATATTGGTCTTCCGTAAAGGAAAGTGAGAACTGATACCATGCCCATCGATTACTGGCACGACTGGGATTCCTCCAAAGACGGCATCGACGGAACGGCGTCCGCCGAACATGCGGCCATCCCCCTGACACGGAACACGGGAACCGTTCCGGAAGCCCCGGCCGCACCGCAGCAGAAACCGCCCGCCGTCCCGCCTGCCGCCCCGGCAAAGGATTCCCGCCGCGGTCTTGACCTCGAACGAGCCTACGACCCCGACATCCTGAACACGGACAGCAATTATCCGCTCGCGCGGATCATCGGCGGGCTGACCGACTTCGGAAAGCGGCTCCGCGAAGGACGGAACCGCGTGCGCAACTGCTGTCTGCTTTTCTACGGGCCGCCGGGAACGGGGAAAACCGAATTCGGCAAGTATCTCGCCTCGAAGATTGATTTCGGCTTCACCGTCCGCCGCGGCTCCGACCTGCTGGGGGAATACGTCGGCCAGACCGAGCACGCCATCAAGGACCTTTTCGAACAGGCCGCGAAGGAGCGCACGGTTGTGATGATCGACGAGGCGGACACCTTTCTCCGGAACCGCGCCATGTCCCAGCGCGAATATGAAGTTTCCATGACGAACGAGCTCCTGTGCCGCATGGAGGAGTTCAGCGGCATTTTCATCTGCAGCACGAACATGCTGAGTCTGTTCGATCCCGCCAGCATGCGCCGCTTCATCTTCAAGATCCGGTTCCGTCCGCTGAATGCGGAGGGGCGCGCTCTCATCTGCCGGAAAATGATGTCCGAAGTCTGCGAACTGCCGGACGATCTTTCCGGGCTGGAGAAGCTGGCGGGGCTCACGCCGGGGAACTTCCGGACCGTGCGCGACCGTCTGATGATTCTGAACGAGGGCAGGGTGCCGTTTGCGGAAATGGTGCGGGAGCTCCGTCTGGAACTTTCGCTCGGGAAGGCCGCGGGGACGGTTCCGCGGAACCGGACGGAGCGCCGGAAAAAAATTCGGAATCAGGCTTGAAATTCCGGCTTCCGGCTGTATTGTAACGAATCCGTGAAACATGAAATCCTAAGGAGGAAAAAACATGGCTGCGAAAGTCAATCAGGAAAAATGCGTCGGCTGCGAAGCCTGCGTCGGCGCCTGCCCCGTCGAAGCGATCAAGATGGACAATGGCAAGGCGAAAGTCGATGCCGACAAGTGTGTCGACTGCGGCTCCTGCGTCAGCACCTGCCCCAATGAGGCGATCAAGCAGGAATAAGGTCCGTCTGAACGGACGATCCGGCCGGAATCCCATGCGGACTCCGGCTTTTTTTGTGCACAAAAAAGCCGCCGGAAGCGCGGATGCGGATTCGGCGGGCATTGCGAAGGAAGGAAAAGGTCCGGAGCCTTATTTCTGGCGGAAGACGATTCTGCCTTTGGTGAGATCGTAAGGCGACATTTCCAGAGTCACGGAGTCGCCGGGCAGAATCCGGATGAAATTGAGTCTCATCTTGCCGCTGATGTGAGCCAGCACGATGTGCTTGTTGGGCAGTTCCACGCGGAACATGGTGTTCGGCAGAAGCTCCTTCACGATTCCATCCACTTTGATGACGTCCTCTTTAGGCACGGGTCAATACCTCCGGTTGATCATTTGTTATAAGCACCATGTGCTCGAAGTGAGCGGACATTTTTCCGTCGGCTGTGCGGACGGTCCACTGGTCGGGCTCGATGAAGACCTTGTAGGTCCCCAGGTTGAACATGGGTTCGATCGCAAGGACCATTCCCGGCTGAAGGGTCGGGCCCTTGAACGGCGTGATGTAGTTCGGGACTTCGGGCGGCTCGTGGAGCTTGGTTCCGCAGCCGTGTCCCACGAAATCGCGCACGACGGCCACGCCGCGCTTCTTCGCGACGGCCTGGACCGCGGCCGAAATGGAACGGATGCTGTTGCCCGGCAGCGCGGCGGCGATTCCCGCCTCGAGCGCGTCGGCCGTGGCGTTCATCAGATTCAGAATCTCCTTGGAAGGGTTGTTCCCGACGAACACGGTCTTGGCCGTGTCGCCGACTCCGCCCTGGTATTCCACCCCGATGTCGACGCTCACGTCGTCCCCCGGCATGATGAAGCGGTCGGCGCGGGCGATCCCGTGCACCACTTCGTCGTTCAGGGAAATGCAGATGTTGGCCGGGTAGCCGTGGTAGCCTGCAAAGGCGCATCTTCCGCCCATGCCGGTGATGATTTCTCCGGCGATGATGTCAAGTTCCTTGGTGCTCATTCCGGGGCGGACGCACTGGGCGATCTTCTCGCGCGCCTCTCCGGCCATTTTTGCGGCCTTGCGGATTCGGACGATTTCCTCGGGTGTGTGAATCACATAATCGCGCGGCATATCAGTTCAGGGCCTTCAGGAAAGCGGCATAAGCGTCTTTTTTCGGAAGTGCGGAGTTGATTCGCGCGAGAAGCGATTTCTTCTCATAGTACTCGATCAGCGGGAAAGTCTGTTTCTTGTAGACGGCCAGGCGGTTCAGCGCGGTTTCCATCGAATCGTCCGAGCGCTGGTAGAGTTCGCCGCCGCAGTGGTCGCAGACTCCCTCTTTCTTCGGGGGAGCGAAAAGCTTGTTGAAGTTGAGTCCGCATTTGCGGCAGGTGAGGCGCGCGGTGAGGCGTTTCAGAAGCAGGTCTTCCGGTGCGTCGAACAGCACGACGGCGTCGAGGGAGCGTCCGGCCTTGGAAAGGGCTTCCTCGAGCAGTTCGGCCTGGCGGACCGTGCGCGGAAATCCGTCGAGCACGAATCCTTTGGCGCATGCGGGGGAAAGCAGGGTGGAGGCGACCATGCCGGCCACGATTTCATCGGGGACGAGCTGGCCCGCGTCGATGTACTTTTTCGCGGTCGTGCCGAGTTTTGTCTTATTCTTGATTTCGGCGCGGAAGATGTCGCCCGTGGAAACGTGGGCGAGCGCCGGCTCGTCTTTGGCCAGAAGTTCGGAGAGAGTGCCCTTTCCCGCGCCCGGAGGCCCGAGAAGAACCAGATTTTTCTTGCGGATCATTGTCATATGCCTTATGTTAGGAGATTTTTTCCGGCGCATTTGGGTAATTTACACTTTCCCCGCGTCAAAGTCAATCGGATTTCGGGAAAATGTGATTTCATGGTGTCAGAGCTTCGAAACGATGTCGAAGAGCCCTTCGAAAACGTAGTCGGGCGCGTAGGCGAACTTGCCGAGGTCCGCGCGGGAGGTCACGCCGCTCAGCATGAGCGCCGTGTCGATTTCGGCTTCGACTCCGGCCAGAATGTCGGTGTCCATGCGGTCGCCGATGATCATGGTTTCCTCGGCCGAACTGTTCAGCCGCTTGACCGCGTGGCGCATCATGATCGGGTTTGGCTTGCCGAGAAAATAGGCCTTGACGCCCGTCGTCATCTCAATCGGCGAAATCAGCGAGCCCGTGGCCGGGACGATTCCGCCCTCGATCGGCCCCGTGAGGTCGGGGTTGCACCCGATCAGCTTGGCGCCGCGCTGGACGAGGAAGCACGCCTTTTCCAGACGTTCATAGCCGTAGGAGCGGGTTTCGCCCACCACCACAAAGTCCGGATTCGTGTCGTTCATGGAAATGCCGCGCTCATAAAGCGCGTTGATGAGTCCGGCTTCCCCGATCACGAACGCGGAGCATCCGGGCTTCTGGCGCGCAATGAAATTGGCCGTGGCAATCGCGCTGGTGTGGAAATTGGATTCGTCGAGGTCGATTCCCAGGCGGGACATCTTTTCGCGGAGTTCGCGCGGCGTGCGTTCGCTGGAATTGGTCAGGAAGAGGAACGGCCTGCCGTTGGACTTCATCCATTCGACGAACTCCTTCGCGCCCGGAAGAAGACGGTTCCCGTGATAGACCACGCCGTCCATGTCGAGCACGAAGGCCTTTTTATTCCGGAAACCGTCCATGTCGTCCATTGTCATGCACCCGGGACGCGTCATTCAGGACGCGTCAGCCCCTGCGGCTTTTCAGGCGGCCGCGCTTGAGGAAGCCGTCGTAGTTGCGCATGACCAGATAGGATTCCATCTGGCTCAGGGTGTCGATCGTGACGCCCACGATGATCAGCAGACTGGTGCCGCCGAAGAACGCCGCAACGTTATAGGGGATCTGGAACCATTTGTAGAGCAGCATCGGGAACACGGCGAGCGCGGTCAGGAAGAGCGCGCCGGCGAAGGTCACGCGGGTCATGGAATAGTCCAGGAAGTCGCTGGTGGGTTTCCCCGGAGGGAATCCCGGAATGTAGGCGCCTTCGGACTTGAGGTTGTCGGCAACCTGCAGCGGGTTGAACATGTTGGCGACCCAGAAGTAGGAGAAGATCAGGATCAGCACGCCGTAGCAGACCATGTATGTGTAGGTGTCATGGTTGAAATAGACGCTCCAGGCCTGGATTGTGCGGTTGGGGACCATGCGCATGAGCGCGGCCGGGAAAATCAGGATCGCGCCGGCGAAGATGATCGGCATCACGCCGGGGAAGTTGACCTTGAGGGGAATGTAGGTGGCTCCGCCGGTCTGACGGGTTCCGACGACCTTTTTGGCCATCTGGATCGGAATGCGGCGCTGGCCCTGGGTCAGGATGACGGTGGCCGCGGTGACGATTCCGAACACGATGAAGAGCAGAAGGAGGTGGACGATTCCGAAGTGTCCGCCGCCGGACGTCATGCCGACCTGCATCATTTCACGCAGCTGCATCAGGCTCTGGGGCAGACGTTCGATGATGTTGATCGTGATGATGATGGAGACGCCGTTTCCGATTCCGTGTTCGGTGATGCGTTCGCCGAACCAGACGAGGATCATGGTGCCGCAGGTGAGGATGGTCACGGACATGGCCAGGAATCCGAAATCGGGATTGGGGACGAGCGGTTTGCCGGGATCGGGCGCGGGAAGCCCCAGGTTGGAGGGGTGCGCCATTGCGAGCGCGGCCATGGCGCCCTGGACGATGCAGATGAGGATCGTCAGGTAGCGCGTGTACTGGTTGAGTTTATTTCGGCCGACTTCGCCTTCGCGGGAAAGTTTTTCGAACGAGGGAAGAACGGGGGTAAGCAGCTGAATGATGATGGATGCGGAGATGTACGGCATGATTCCGAGGGCCGCAATGGCGAACTGCTGGAGCGCGCCGCCGCTGAAGAGGTCGAACAGGCCCATGAACATGCCTGCTGCGGAATCGGCGGTGAGATTGTGGGAAAAATAGTCCTGAAGATTGGCGGTGTCCACGCCCGGGCACGGGATGTTCGCCGCGATTCTGCAAAGGACAATGAGACCCGCCGTGAAGAGGATTCTGTCTCGAACTTCCTTGATCTTGAATGCGTTTTTGAACGCTGACAACATGATTGTTTCCCCTGGGGCGAACGCCCGATATTATAATGACTGGAAACGGAGGCTCCGTTGTCTGGACGGAGTCTCCGTGCGGAACATGCTCAGGCCTTTTTGGCTTCGGCCGGTTTGGCCTCGGCTTTCTTGGCAGCCTTCTTGTCGGCTTTGGGGGCATCGGCCGGTTTGGCCTCAGCCTTTTTGGCCTTCTTGTCGGCTTTGGGAGCTTCGGCCGGTTCGGCCTCGGCCTTCGGAGCCGGCTTGACGAAGGGCTTTTTCACCCTGGGCGGACGGGCCGGCTGAAGGAGCTCGATGGAACCGCCGGCGGCCTCGATCTTGGCCTTGGCGGAAGCGGAGCAGTAGTCGGCTTTGATCTTGACGGCGGTCTTGAGTTCTCCGTCGCCGAGGACCTTGAGCTTGGCCTCGCCCTTGCCGATCAGTGCGGCAAGCTGGAGGGCCTTCTGGTCGATGACGGCATCGGTCTTGAGTTCGCCGGATTTGATCTTTTCGGCGATTCTGCCGAGATTGACGACCTCGAAGATTTCCTTGACGCCGTTGGTGAAGCCGCGTTTCGGAATCTTGCGGAAGGTCGGCGTCTGGCCGCCTTCGAACTGGTGCCGGATGGCCGCGCCCGTACGGGAACGCTGACCCTTGTTGCCGCGTCCTGCGGTGCCGCCCCAGTTGGAGCCGTCGCCGCGGCCGACTCTCATGCGGGCCTTCTTGGAACCCGGCGTCGGACCAATATCATGAAGTTTCATTTGAACAACTCCTTATTCGGACTTCTTGAGTCCGCGTTTTTCCATGACGGCCTCTTTGGAGCTCATGCTGGCAATGGCGCGGAACATGGCCTTGACCACGTTGGCGTTGTTGCCGGACCCGAGCGACTTGCCGAGGACGTCAACGATTCCGGCGAGGTCGAGGACGGCACGCATGGCGCCGCCGGCGACAATACCGGTTCCGGGGGAGGCAGGACGGAGCAGAACCTTCGCCGCCGCAAACTTGGCGGTGACGGTGTGCGGGATGGTGGTCCCGAAACGGGGAACCGTGATCATGTTCTTGCGGGCGGTGTCCTGGGCCTTGCGGATGGCGTCGGAAACTTCGTTGGCCTTTCCGTAGCCGTATCCGACTTTGCCCTTGCGGTCGCCGACGACGATCAGGGCGCCGAACGAGAAGTTGCGGCCGCCTTTCACCACTTTGGAGCAGCGGTTGATGCCGAGGACGACTTCTTCCATGTCGCTTCCGGGCGCGGCGGAATCGGAATTGCCGTTCCGGGGGCCTCTGGGGCCTCTTCCGCGGCGGTCTCCGCCACGGCCTTCACCGCGGCCTGCGCCGCGACCCTCGCCGCGGTTGTCGTTCTTGCGGACTTCGGCTTCAGCGGCCTTTTCGTTGGCGGCCGCCTTGAGCTCTTCTTCCTGAGGAATCTGTTTTTCGTTAGCCATAATGATTCATGACTCCTTAGAATTTAAGACCTTCGGCGCGGACGGCATCTGCAAGAGCCTTCACGCGGCCGTGGTACTGGTGTCCGCTTCTGTCGAAAACGACGGTGCTGATTCCGACGGCTTTGGCCTTTGCGGCCGCAAGCTTTCCAAGAGCCGTGGCCGCAGCCACGTTGCGCTTCAGATTGAGCGCCTTGAATTCGGTGGAAAGAGTGGAAGTCGCGGCAAGCGTAACCGCGGCGTCATCGTCGATGAACTGAACGTACATATTGTTGGCCGTGATGGTCATGCAGAGACGCGGTCTCTGGGCGGTTCCGGCAATCTTGCCGCGAACGCGAATATGGCGTCTGATCCGTTTTTCTTTGGGTGTTTTATACATATTTCAAACCTTTCATCACGCGTTGGTCTTGCCGGGTTTGATCACGACGTGCTCATCCGAGTAGCGGATGCCTTTGCCTTTGTAGGGCTCTGGCTTCTTGAAGCGGCGGATTCTCGCGGCGACCTCGCCGATCAGCTGCTTGTCGCAGCTCTCGAGATCGATCTTGACGCCGTCCGTCACGACCAGCTTGACTCCTTCCGGAATCATGTATTCGACCGGATGGGAGAATCCAAGGTTCAGCGTCAGCTTGCGTCCGGCGAGTATGGCCTTGTAGCCGACTCCGACGATCTGAAGCTGTTTCTTGTATCCTTCCGCAACGCCTTTGACCATGTTGTTCACAAGGCTGCGGGCAAGCCCGTGCATCATGCTGGCCTCTTCGGCGTCGTCGCAGGTCACGACAATTTCATTGTCCTTGACCTCGGCGGCCGTATGCGGCGGCAGTGCGACCTGAAGCTTCCCGAGTTTGCCTTCCACGAAGACCTTTCCGTCCTTGACGGTGGCCTTCACGCCCGGTTTGAGAAGTACCGGCTTTTTTCCGATTCTTGACATCTTCAATCACCTCATCTTCCCAATTACCAGACGTAGCAGAGAATCTCTCCGCCCACATTCTGTTTGACCGCATTCTTGCTGCTGACCACTCCGTGAGGAGAGGAAAGAATGGCGATTCCCAGACCGTCCTTGACCTTCGGAATATCCTTGCAGCCGCAGTAAAGACGGCAGGAGGGTTTGGAGACTCTCTGGATGCCTTCGATTACCGGACGGCGCATATAGTATTTGATTTCGATGGTGAGGACTTTCTTGAGGTCGCCCTCGACCTTGAAACCGGCGATGTAGCCTTCGTCCAGAAGAACCTGGGCGATCGCGGCTTTCAGCTTGGAACCGGGCATGGAAACGGACTTCTGCTGCGCGAGTGACGCGTTGCGGAGCCGGGTCAGCATGTCCGAGATAGGATCCTGCATACTCATGTTGCCACCTCTCACCAGCTTGCCTTTGTGATTCCGGGGATCTGGCCGTTGAGGGCCATTTCGCGGAAGCACAGACGGCAGAGTTTGAATTTGCGGATGTATGCGCGAGGTCTGCCGCAGACCTGGCAGCGGTTGTAGTTCCTGGAAGAGAACTTGCTGCCGCGTTTCTGCTTGGCAATCAGACTTTTTTTAGCCATTTTCTATTATCCTCCTCAGTGCGCAAACGGGAAATCCAGCATTGCGAGGAGTTCCTTTGCAGCCGCATCGGTCTTCGCACTGGTTACCATTGTTATGTTCAGGCCCATCGGATATTTGATCTTCTCGAGGTCGATTTCGGTGAAGATCGAAATGTCCGGCACGCCCATGTTGTAGTTGCCGACCCCGTCAAATCCCTTCGCGGGGATTCCGCGGAAGTCTCTCACACGCGGAAGAGCGTTGTGGACAAAACGGTCGAGGAACTGGTACATCCCGGCGCCGCGGAGCGTGACCATCAGCCCGATCGGCTGGCCTTCGCGGAGCTTGAAGTTGGCCACGTTCTTCTTGGCCTTGCAGGTCACGGGGCAGCGTCCGGTCAGGGCCGTCATGTGCGTCTTCGCTTCCGCGAAAGCGTCCTTTTCGGCCTTGGTGCTGACGCCCGTGCTGACCACGATCTTGAGCAGTTTCGGGACTTCCATGATGTTCTTGAGCCCGAGTTTGGCCTTCAGAGCGGGAACCACTTCTTCCGTATATTTTTTCTTCATGTCAGGCATGATCATTTCTCCTGTTTGTCAGCTTTTTTGACCGACTCTTTTTTCGGAGCGGCCTCTTTGAGCCTGACGTTGGAAACATGAACGCTGACGGAACGGGTGACAAGACCGCCGTTCGGATTGGCCTGGCTCTTCTTGAGCGTGCGGCGTCCGGCGCGTTCCGCAACCTTTTCGGCCGGGACGCTGGAGATCTCGAGAACAACGCGGTCCTTCTTCTTCAGGATGGCCGCGACTTTTCCGGTTTCATTTTTCCAGTCGCCGCTCAGGACTTCGACCACATCGCCTTTCTTGACGTGGTATCTCTTGGCGCATTTTTCCGAAAACATCAGAGCACCTCCGGAGCGAGCGAAATGATTTTCATAAAGTTGTTGTCGCGAAGTTCGCGGGCAACAGGGCCGAAAATACGGGTTCCGCGCGGATTCTTGTCGTCGTCAACGATGACGGCGGCATTGTCGTCGAACCGCAGGAACGAACCGTCTTCACGGCGGATCTTGTTGATGGTCCGGACGACGACGCACTTGACGACTTCGCCTTTCTTCACGGCACCGCCGGGGATTGCTTCCCGGACAGCCGCGGTAACGATGTCGCCGACTTTCGCGCTGCGGCGCTTCTGTCCGAGAATGGTGATGACCATCACTCTCTTCGCGCCGGAGTTGTCGGCAACCTCCATCACTGTCTGCATTTGTACCATAACAGTATTCTCCCGTCAGCCCTTACTCGGCGTGACTGATGATTTTTTCGAGCCGCCAGCGCTTGTTTTTGCTGATGGGCCTGGTTTCGGCAATTCTGACGGTGTCGCCGACCTTGGCCTCGTTCTTCTCGTCATGGGCTGCATAGTGAGTGCGGACCTTGACGACCTTCTTGTATTTCGGATGGGCGGCTCTGCGCTCGACCTCGACCACAATCGTCTTGCTCTGCTTGTCGCTGACAACAAGACCGACTCTGTGTTTGCGGTTTCCGCGAACCTGTTCCTGTTTTGCAGTATCTTCCATTTGTTATCCTCTCCGCATCACGCCTTGGCCGCGCGAATGGTCTGCTCGGTCAGGCATCTTGCAACGTCTTTGCGAAGCTGTTTGATCTTCGCGGGATTCTCGAGCGTGCCCGTCTTGGACTGCTGACGCAGAGAAAACATCTCCTTGCGGAGCTCCTGAACCTTCAGGGCGAGTTCCGCCTCTGTCAGTTCCTTGATTTCTTTCATCTTCATTTCATTTCTCCAATCAGGCATGCTGCTGACGCATCACGAATTTGCACTTGATGGGCAGTTTTGCGGCGGCAAGGCTCATGGCCTCTTTCGCCAGACTGACTGCACATCCGCTCACTTCGAAAAGGACGCGTCCCGGTTTCACGGGGGCAACCCAGTATTCGACGTTGCCTTTTCCTTTTCCCATTCGGACTTCCAGCGGTTTCTTGGTATAGGGTTTATAGGGGAATACCCGGATCCAGATCTTGCCGCGGCGTTTCATATGACGCGTGATTGCGATACGCGCCGCTTCAATCTGGTTCGCTGTAAGGTAAACTCTTTCGAGGCTCTGCAGACCGAATTCGCCGTAGTCCAGCTCATTGCATCTCTGCGAAAGTCCTCCGAGATTACCGCGCTGCACCTTTCTGTGCTTTACCCTTTTTGGCATTAACGGCATTTTGCATTACCTCCGTAGGTTCTTTGTGACAAATCCAGACTTTCACGCCGATTTTACCGGCCGTGGTGTTGGCTTCGCTGAAGCCGTAGTCGATGAAGGCTTTCAGCGTGTGAAGGGGAGTTCTCCCTTCCTTATAGTGTTCCGTTCTCGCGAGTTCCGCATTTCCAAGACGGCCGGCGCACTGGATCTTGATCCCTTCAACGCCCTGTTCCATGGCTGTCTGAATCGATTTCTTCATCGCGCGGCGGAATCCGATACGACGCTCCAGCTGCTGGGCTACGCTCTCAGAAACCAGCTGTGCATCCGTTTCAGGGTTGTGTACGTCGAGAACGTCCAGGATGAGTTCGTTCTTCGACGAGAGAAGCTTTGCGACTTCGCCTTTCAGCGTTTCGAGCTGCTCTCCCTTGTGTCCGACGAGCACCGCCGGACGGGCCGCAAAGATTGTAACCCGGATGCGTTCTCCGCACCGTTCAACAAGGACTTTCGAAATTGCCGCGGCGACATGTTCTTTCTTGATATAGTCGCGGATCTTCCTGTCTTCCAGAAGCCAGTTGCCGAAATCCGATTTCTTGGCGAACCAGCGGGAACTCCAGTTCTTGTTCAGGGCCAATCTAAGCCCGATAGGATTTACCTTCTGACCCACTTAACAGTCCCCTTTCATTTCTTTTTTTCGTCTGTGAGCACAACCGTGAAATGGCTTGTGCGTTTTCTGATTCTGCCTGCCGAACCACGCGCTTTCGGGCGGAATCTGCGGATGATCGGGCCGGGGTTCGCCACAGCCTCTTTCACCGTCAGATCCTCACGCTTCAGCTCGAGGTTGTTTTCGGCATTCGCGACGGCGCTCTTCAGCGTACGGCCGAAAAGTCTCGCCGCTTTCCTCGGACTCAGCTCCGTCATCGCCAGCGCTTCCACCGCCGTCTTCCCCTGAATCGTACGGGAGAAATCCGTCGCCTTCTGCGCAGAGATGCGGACGTTCCTTGTAATTGCCTTGACTTCCATCTTTGCCTCTCGCAATGTTCTTTCTTGTTGTTCTGGGTTTTATATTTCAAAAGATTCTGTTTTCCGAATCTCAGTGTTCCTGTTTCTCAGCACGGACCGGAACCGCTTCCTGACCTTCCCGGAGTTCTCCCGGCGAACCTTTGTCCGCCAGCGCGGCGCTCACAAAATTCCGCACCGCAATCACCTGAAGTTCCGTCTTTCCCGCTCGGAACAGCATTCCGCTCCGGATTCCGTTCCTCCAGCCTCCGGAAAGAATCACAATTCCGCTCTTCGGTTCCAGTTCAAGAATCCGGCAGGTCTGCGCCCGTTCGGGCGCCGCCGCGGGTGCGGCAAGGCGGGCTGTCGAGAGCGCCTGCTTCCGAAGCTCTTCCAGCTTCAGACGCATCCGCGCCGTTTCGACATCGTCTTTGATCAGATCAGGCAGGGTTTTCGAAAAATCGTCCGTAAATGTCAGAACTGACACGGACAGCTTGTTCATCGAGGAAATACATTGTTCCAAATCGGCAGCCAGTTCCATCGCCCTGGCTCCCATATACACTGGTTCAAGGGTTTCGATGGTTCCGGCAGCGCCTCCCTGGAGTCGCCTCAATTCACCGGCCTGCGTCGAATACTTGCTAAGTGTTTCAATCAGCTCGCCCCGGAGCGCCGAATTCTCGCGTTTCATGAACGCGAGCTCGTCTTCCAGACGCACAATCCGCGCCTGAAGCTCTGCGGCTTTCCCGTTTCCGGCTCCCGTCTCCGCACAATATGGAGACACTGCCGCAAACAAGACCATTAATATAACACCGCACTTCGCCAAATTCCAGCCGCTTTCAATTTTTTTTTAATTTTTCTTCAACTTCCGCCCCGGTTTCATTCCTCGAACACGACCGCGCAATACCCCGTGAACTCCGGAATCTCCGCGATGCAGCGTCCTTTCGAAACCGTAAACTTCAGTGCCTTCTTCGACGGCGCAAGGTACACGCGCTTCACTTTGCCGGCCTTCAGGGAAACGGAAGCGTTCTTCACGGGAATCCCTTCCTCGATCATGTCGATCGTCTTCCCGCGCCGTTCCGGAACGAACGCCGTCAGCCAGACGATCTTCCGTCCCGGCTGAGATGTCACGGTTGCGCGTCCGAACGACGGCAGCCCCGTCGCCTCCAGCATCCGTTCCTGCAGGAGTTTCCGCGCCGCGGACGCCAGCAGGTTCCGCATCGGAATCTGCGCATATTCGAAGTAATCGTTCCCGATCGGATTCGAAAACTGCGCGACGCTGCCGTTCATCGCCAGGAAATCCGTGCCGTCCGGCTTGTCCGGCGGAAGATAGAGGAACGCATGGCCGTCGTGGAATTCCTTGTTGTAGTACGGCGCGACGGTGGCGGCTGCCGAGCAGCCTTTCTTCGCCTTCATGGACGTGTTGCTCCCGTAGATTGCGACCGGCATTTCCGGAACGCCCTCCGCCGGCTTCCGCATGGTGAAGTATGCCGGATGATGCGGCGACGTTCCGAGATATTCGTCCGGCCAGAGTTTCGGAAGCGCGCAGGCGGTCCCCGCCTCGTTGAGGCCGGAATGGAAACTGGAGACGATTTTTCCGCCTTTTCTGATGAACGTTTCGATTTTCGCCGCGAATGGTTCCGAAAATGTGACTTCATCCGAAAGGAACAGCAGCCTGTATTTGGAAAAGTCCATGTCCGGCGTGAGCACGTCGAACTGATATTTGAGTTCGCTGAGCATCCGGCAGAAGCCGCCGGCGGCATTGCCGTTTTTCCCGCTTTCGAGAGTATAGTCGAAAGAATTCTGCGGCACGATCAGCGCGGTATCCGCTTCCGGGCGGGCGTCCTTCAGCCAGGGATCGAGCTTCCTCAGTTCCCCGTAGATGTCCGCGATCAGGTCGTAGACCGGCATGTTGAGGTCGCCGCGCGGATGGAAATGGTCGCCGACGGTCGTGCGCATTCCGTGGGAGATTCCCGTCACACAGTCATAAAGGAGACTCGCGCGCGTGCGGATCCCGCCGAAGTCGCCCCACGAACGGTGGAAGCGTCCGGTCATGTTCAGCACGGGAACCCCGAGATGCGTCGTGTATCGGGACATCAGCGGCAGGGCTTCATACCCCCAGCCTCCGGTCGGCAGGCATTCGAATTCGAGATAGGAGCCGTATCCGGCCTGTTTCCGGAAGGGGACTCCGTTGAAGTAGAGGAGGTAATCCTTTTTCTTTCCGCTGCGGACTTTTTCGGCCAGGCGCTTCATGAGCCGGAGCTGGGAAAATTCGGCGAACGTCCGGGAATCCATGCCGAGCTTCTTCATTTCCGTGATGCACTCCACGCCCTGGCACGGATGCGGGGCGAAACAGTCGAAGAAGAAACCGTCGATCGGATAATCCAGCAGTTCGCCGACCATGCCGAGCAGATGTTCCGCATATCCGGTGTTGTAGCACATCTTGCGGAAGGAGCTGTTCATGACGTTTTCGCCGTAGGCGCGTCCGTCCGGTTCGACGGTGGTCCATTCGCGGTGGCGGAGTCCTTCCTCGTGGCTGAGCCCGACGTTCAGATAGGCGCTGACCATGATTCCGCGCTGATGGCAGGCGAGGGCAAATTTTTTCAGCAGGTCGTAATGGAGAGAGGGGTGGCGGATTCCGATCTTTGTGTTGTAGTATGCCATGCCGAGGTTGCAGCGCGCGTGGAACACCACAAAATCGACGCCGCAGCGGACGAACTGCTCGGCTGTCGCATCGCAGTCGAATTCCTTTCCGACGTCCGGACATGCCGGCATCGTGTGAAAGTCGTAGAAAATACCCCATCTGGGAAAGCGCATGGTTTCTCCTTGTGTCTTTTTTTACTGAATTTCGGAATTTGGATAATATAGGTGCATTTCACTGAATTTTCAAGGGAGAAGCATATCTTGCAGCCCCGGTTTCCCATTCTGCTGCCGCAAAACGGGTGCGCCATTGCCTGTCCGCTGTCGGCCGCGGCTCATGCTGAGCCTGAAATGAAAGCGCCCGCGTGCCGGCAGACAATTCGGTTTGCCGTCCATCGGCAGAGGTGATCGGCTGCATCAATATTTTCCCGCTGACGGGAAAATATTCGCCGTCCTTGACATTTCGAAATCATGTGATAAATTTCACCGAACCTTAAAACAAGGGGAGGAATGCACACATGCTGAACGTCTATTACTGGGATGTCTGTCCGCACTGCAAGCAGGCAATCGCCTTTCTCAAGGCGCACGGGATTCCGTTCAACGCGCTCGACATCGAGCGTCAGCCGGAAGACGTGGTGAAGAAAGTCGTCGAGGTCAACGGCGGCGACGACTGGGTCGTCCCGACCATGGAATACAACGGCCAGTGGCGTCGGGGACAGGTTTTCGATGCGGCCAAGCTCGAACGCGACCTGAAGGCCTGGAAGCTGATGTAAAAGGCATGGCGGGAAATCACGGGCGGGTGCCGGAAGCGGTTCCCGCCTTTTTTATTTCCGGTTGATGAGCCGGTTCAGGACAGAGGGATAATTGTCGCCCTCGACTGTGCCCATGCCGGCAAGCGGATATCCGTGTGTGATGCTGTCCCCGAGACATGCCACGCGTCCGGACGGCATCCGGAAGTCCAGCATTGTCTGCCGGACGAGCGCGCCGATCAGGATGTGTCCGTGCGGAGTCGGATGGACGCCGTCGAATGCGCCGCAGTTGGCCTTGTTGCGGACAAGGCTTTCCGGCGAATCGCCGGGCATTCCGACGGCCTGGAAGATTCCGTACATGTCCACGTTCGGCACGCGCCGTTCCAGCGCGGTCCTGCGGGAAACGTTCACATAGGAAAGATATTTTTCGGCGATTCCGTCGCCGAGGGGGCCGCGGAATTCGGGATATTTGTTCATGAATCCGGGAAAATGGATATAGGGCGGGACCAGCAGCACGAGCTTTGCGCCGTATGCATTGATCCGGTCGATGATTTCGTTGAGATTTTTTTCGAAATCGGGGAGTCCGACGAACATGCGGGGGTTCACGGCGTCGTTTGCGCCGACGGACATGACGACCGTTTCGGGTGCGTATTCTTCGAGATTTTTCGGGAGTTTTTCGAGCACGCCCTTCGAGCTGTCGCCCGGAACTCCGCCGTTGATCACAATGCCCATGATGATGAGATTCCTGAAAAAAGAAAAGAACCGGAACGGTTTTCAGCGGCCGTTCCGGTTCCGAGGTTCAAATCGGGAAAAGGAATTCTGAACTTCAGAGTTCCTGTCCGACGGCCCAGCGGGCGAACTTCACGATCTTGAGCGCGGGAGCCAGCTTGGCAAGACAGGTCTTGTCGTCGTGGATCCAGGGCTGACGGACCAGGCACACTTCGCTGTACCACTTGTTGATCTTGCCCATCACGATCTTGTCGATCATGTTGGCGGGCTTTCCGACGATCTGGGCCTTTGCGATCTCTTTCTCCTTGGCGATCACATCGGCGGGAACGTCTTCCGGAACGATGAAGCGGGGGCTGAACGCAGCGATGTGCATGCAGACCTGCTTGAGGAGTTCGGGATCGTTGGAGCCGCGGGCGTCGATCAGAATGCAGACTCTGCCGTCGCCGTGGATGTAGGAGGCGATCTTTCCTTCGGCATCCTCATAGCGGACGGCGCGGCGGAGGATCATCTTTTCTCCGAACTTGACGAAGAGTTCCTTGAGATTTCCAGCCTCGATTTCGAGAGCCTTCGCGGTGATGTCGCCATCGCCGGAAGTCCCGGCGAGGACGCGTGCCGCGGCCTGCTTGACGTAATCGAAAAACTTTTCGTTGCCGGCGACAAAGTCGGTTTCGCAGAGGATTTCGATCATGACGGCGGCCTTGTCATCGGAGGCGATGAAGACCTTGCCTTCCTTGGTGGTTCTGTCGGCGCGCTTTTCGGCCTTCGTGACACCTGCCTTGCGGAGGTATTCGACGGCGGCTTCCATATTTCCATTGGATTCGGAGAGCGCCTTCTTGCACTCCATCATTCCGGCATCCGTCTTATCGCGGAGTTCCTTGACCATTGCGGCGGTGATAGTCATGATTCAACAGTCTCCTTGTGTTATTTTGCGGCGTCGGCCTTGGGAGCATCGGCCTTGGGGGCCTCGGCTTTTTTCACGGCCGGCTTCTTGGCGCGGGGAGCCTTCTTGGCGGCATCGGCCTTGGGAGCATCGGCCTTGGGAGCATCGGCCTTGGGGGCTTCATCTTCGCCCATCTTGGCGGCGAGTTCGCCGTCGGCGGTCTTGCGGGGAGCAATGTGTCTCGGACCGGCGGGACGGCGGGAACGGTCATTGCGGTTTCCGGGGCCGCGGCGTCTGTCGGCGGGGGCTTCGGAAGCGGTCTTTTCGGCCTTGGCGGCTTCGATTTTCGCGCGGTCCTCGGCGGAGCGCTTCTGATAGAGTTCCAGCGCGTCCTTGACCGCGGCGAGAAGGGTGTCGATGATCACCTTGATCGATTTCACGGCATCGTCGTTGGCTGCGATCGGGTAGTCGATCACGGAGGGGTCGCCGTTCGTATCGACGATTGCCACGATCGGAATGCCCAGCTTGCGGGCTTCCTTGACCGCGTTCGCGTTATGGCAGACGTCGATCACGACGAGCACGTCGGGAAGGTGCTTCATGTTCGCAATGCCGTCCAGGTCGCGGTGAAGCTTGACCGAGAGACGGCTCAGATTGACGATCTCTTTCTTCTTGAGGCCGGAAGCGGCCTCGTCGGCGATGATGGCGTCGATTTCACGCATCTTGCCGATGGATTTCTTGATGGTGACGTTGTTGGTGAGAGTGCCGCCCATCCAGCGTTCGGCGATGTAGCTCATGCCCGTGGCGGCCGCGCTGTCGCGGACGATCTGCTGCGCCTGGCGTTTCGTGCCGACGAACAGAATTTCTCCGCCCTTCATCACCTGATGCTGCAGGAAATTGCAGGCGTCCGCAATCTGATGAATGGTTTTCGTGAGGTCGATGATGGAGATCCCGTTCTTCGAACCGAAGACGAAATCCTTCATCTTGGGGTTCCAGCGTTTCGTCTGGTGTCCGAAGTGACATCCCGCTTCCAGCAGATCCTGTACCGTGAGCGCCATGCTGCAGCTCTCTCTTTCTTCTTTACGACGCTTTACCCGGGGCGGGTTTTATTTTTTTCGCCCCTGCGAAGCCGTCATAGTTGTTCATGTGTCCGCCGTGCCTCCGGGTTGGTTGACTGGAGGGAAAAAGGCATCTTGCCTTTCCGCAGCGGTTGTTGTAAATCATAATATAGCATGCTTCCGGAGTTTTTCAAATCTGTTTTTTTATTCTTCTGGGTTAATACCTCGCCCCTTGGGGCGGCTTTCGATTTTTGAGG
>CAZHPP010000014.1:0-8619 GCA_964534535.1 uncultured Victivallales bacterium
TACCGGAAAGGAAGGGGGGAGCGAAAAAAAGCTCCGACTCAAGACAATCAAGAAAATAATTCAAACTGTTTGTGCTTGCGCAACTTTGACCGAGCGATATATCCATTCATTGTACGCGGAGTTGATCCCGAACTGGTCCGATGACCGGCCCGGTTGCGCGTTTTTCTGCTTGTTGCCTTGTAATTTACATCAATGGAATGAAAATGCAAGCAAAATTCCGGGGAAAATTAAAAAATGCACTCAAAAAAAGTCTGTCCAGCCTGTTCCAGCCCATGCCCTGTCACTTCAGCATGATGGAGCGGAACTTTGCGATTTCCGCCTCCGTGACTCCGCAGGCGATCAGATATTTTCCGATCTTCGCGGAAAGGGGATCGCCTTTGGCGCCGTACGCTTCGAATCCCTTGGCGAGATCGTCATACATCCCCTCGAAGCGGAAATAGTTCCATGCGGAAATTTCCCAGTCCTTCTCCAGTTCGTCGGGATCGACTCCGAGGACGCCGTTGAGCACGAATCCCAGCGCACCGGTGCGGTCCGCGCCCGCAATGCAATGGAAGTTGACCGGATAATTTGCCGGATCGCAGAACACGCGGAAATTTTTCGCCATGGCCGCCATGCCGTCCTTCCTGAAGATTTCGCCGTAGCAGGCGGAGGGATGGTTGATCCAGCGGACGCCGGGGCCGAGGGGCGACTGTTTCATTGTGGCGACTTCGCCGGCATAGCGCAGGTCGAGTTCGGTTCTGAAAAGTTTCGTGCGGTTCACATAATCGGCGAATGCCGGAGTGATCCTGTTCTTCCCGACCCGGAATTTGGAAAATGGCTTTTTCAGTCCCTTGGGGTCAGCGGCAAAATCAGGACTGTTCTCATTCAGTCCGGCGGAACGGAAGATCATGCCGGTGCGCACGCGTTTTCCGCCGAGGCCGCGGCGTCCGCCGAGATCACGCACGTTCCCGACATTGTCGAGCCGGAGGAAACGCGGGACGAAGTCCTCCGTGCGGAATTTCGCGGCCTCCGATGCGGATTCCCTGCCGTCCGCCGTGCGGCAGACGATCTTCCACCAGCACTCGGCGCCGATCGGGAAATTGACCGCCCGAATGCTGGCCCCGTCTTTCCCGGCGGGATAGACATAGACGGGAAGAAGGTTCCTGAATTCGGGGTCTGCGGCGAAGACGGCCCGGAATGTTCCGGTTTCGCCGGCGGTGCATTTCCAGCGGAAGGTGAACGGGACGGCATCGCGGTTCTGGAAAAGGACGTCGCGCTTCGTCTGGTTCAGGAAATACGCCCTGCGCTCGGCGCGCGGCAGCCGGAGGAATTCCTTCATGACGGACGGCAGAGCGGAAAGGGTCTCGTCCGCGGCCGGAGAAACCGTCAGGATTTCTGCGGAAAGTGCGAACGGAAGGCAGGCGGAAATCAGGAACATTCGGCGCAGCGGCGTCATGGGGAGCGGCTCCTTGCGGTTTGAGTTTGCTTGCGGTAATGTAGCATTGCGCCGCGGAAAAGTCCAGTCATTTTTCATGCTGCGGAATGTTTGCGGAAAAAACACTGGAAAAATCAGCGCTTCCGGTGTATATTTCCGGAACAACCAAGGAAAGAAGACAGGGAACCCGCAATGCCGCTGAAACTTCCGGAAGTAAAACTTTCGCGCAAAGACAAGATCATCATCGGGATCAGCATCACGATCTGCGTCCTGGTGCTGATTTCCATCGGAGTCTGGCTCAGCGCGCGCTCCATGTTCTCTGAAAATCCGCGCTTCAAGGTGATGTATGTTCAGGTGGAAAGCACGGCGGGGGAACGCGGCTGGTGGCAGAACAAGTCGGACGCCGTCGTCTACGAACTGGCCAAGAGCACCTCGAAGCGGGACCCCTCCGTCCATATCCGCCGCGGCGAAACCAATCTTTTCCGTCTGGACCTGAAGCTCATCCGCGAGAAGCTGGAAGGCGAACCGAAGCCGTATCTTTACCTCGGCCCGGAGGAAATCCCCGTGCGCGGCGTGCCCGGAATCGCCTCCGCCCGCGTGGAACGCGTCCTGCCCGACACGCTGAAGGTCACCATCTCGGAACGCATTCCGCGCGCCGTTCTTGCCCGCCGCGGCAATTCCCAGCTGATCGATTCCGATGCCGTCGTGATTTCCAGCGAACGCAGCATGGGAATTGAACGGTCCCTGCCCGTGATTTTCGGATTTTCACGCCGGATTCCGGATTACGGCGACACCTTCGAGGAACTGAAGCCGGCGCTTGATTTCATCATGCTCTGCCGGACGGAATACCCGAGTCTGCGCGTGGCCACGGTCAATTCGCCGACCGGACAGAACTGGCTCGAATCCACGATCTTCTACCGGAACGACGTTTCCGACAGCTATCGGATCCGCATCAGCCGGAACGGAATCCGCAACGGACTCAACCGCGTCATGACGGCCATCGCCGACATCAAGCGCGGAAACATCAGCAAGCATGCAATCGACGCCCGCTACGAAGGGCGCGACGTCATCAAAGACAATTTCTGAGGAGACTGATTCATCATGACTGGACTCGCTATCGTCGGCGCTGCCGGCAGAATGGGCCGCAGACTTGTGGCCAACGCACTTTCCACTCCCGGCATGTCCCTTGCGGGCGCCGTCGAACACCCCGCCTGCCCGTTCCTGGGCCAGGACGCAGCGGTCGTCGCCGGACTTCCGCCCTGCGGCGTGAAGATCGTCTCCTCCTTCGAGGAAGGAATCGCCAAGGCGGACACCGTCATCATTTTCGCCACGGGTTCGGTCATCGAAGACGTGCGGAAGGCCGCCGCGAAGGGCTGCGCCGTCGTGATCGGCACCACCGCGCTCACGGACTCCGACCGTGAAGAACTCCGGAAGCTCGGCGCGAACGGAGCAAAAATCGTCCAGGCCACCAACTTCAGCGTCGGCGTGAACCTCCTCTTCCATCTTTCCGCCATGGCCGCAAAACTCCTCGACGACAGCTTCGACATCGAGATCATCGAGGCCCATCACAACCAGAAGAAGGACGCGCCCAGCGGCACGGCCGTCACGCTTGCGGAAACCGTCGCCGAGGCGCGCAGGCTCTCCTACCCTGAAAACGCCGTCTTCGGCCGCAATGGAATCGTCGGAGCCAGAAAGAAAACCGAAATCGGGATGCACTCGGTCCGCGGCGGCGACATCGTCGGCGACCACACGATCATGTTCTGCGGACAGGGCGAGCGCTTCGAGCTCACCCACCGGGCGTCCAGCCGCGACACCTTTGCGCGCGGCGCCATCCGGGCGGCCGCGTTCCTTGAGACCGCAAAACCCGGATTCTACACCATGCGCGACGTCCTGGGCCTGAAATGACGTCCGGACGCGAGAAGATTCCGCAGACCGTCCTGCTGGATTCGGCCCTGAAGCAGGCCGCAGGCTCCCTGTTTTCTCCGGAATCGCCGGAACCGTTCGCCGCGCTCGAATATCCGAAGGAACTGGAAATCAAGAACAGGGCCCTGCAGCTGTTTCTGCGGGCGAACCGCCTGAACTTCCGGATTCCGGAAATCGTTCCGGCCGTCCTGCCGCGGCATTACCGCGCGAATTCCAAACGCAAGTGTTCGCTGGAACGGGGAAAATTCACTCTTTCGCATGCGGGCGGCGGCACGGGGGAATCCCTGCTCGAACCCGATTTTCACTGCAGGATCTATGAATATCTTGCGGACTTCTTTGGATCGCCGCGGTCGGCCTATGCTGCGCAGCACCTGAACTGGTGCGTGCTCCGCGGCGCCGTCAAGACGATGCTGATCCTGAACCTCGACCGCTTCGACGGTCCCGTCATCCGCACCATGAAGATCCTGGCGGAGCGTCTGAAGCAGACCTTCCCCGAACTTCTCGCCTTCTTCCTGTATCTGGATGAAACGCGGTCAGACTATTATCTGGAAACGAAGCGCCCCGGACACAAGATCTCCTTCAAGAAAATGTACGGAGTCGAAACGCTTTCCATTCCGCTGCCGTCGGGACGGCGTCTGCTGTTTCCGCCGACGGTGTTTTCCCAGAGCAACGAGGCCATGATCGGAAAATTCCTCGGAACCGCGGAACAGCTGCTGAATCCCGCGGAAGGCACCCTGATCGACCTTTACTGCGGATGCGGCATGATCTCGCTCGCCATGGCGGACAAGGTCCGCGCGGTCGTGGGAGTCGAGCTGGAAGGCGAAGCCGTGGACGCGGCGGCAAAGAACGCATCGTTCCTGTTCCCCGGAAAGAACATCCGTTTTCTGCGGGGAATCATTTCGCCGGCTCTGCTGCGGAAGGGGCTTCCCCCGCCTTCCGCGCCCGAATTCCTGGTGCTCGACCCGCCGCGCTCCGGTACGGTGAGCGGCGTGATCGGCGCGGCCGCCGTGCGTTCGCCCGAACGCGCGCTTCACATCTTCTGCGGAACGGACAACATTCCGCACGCGCTCCACGAATGGCACGAACGACACTACGAAGTCTCGCGGGCCGTGACGCTCGACATGTTCCCCGGAACGGCCTCGCTGGAAACCATGATCCTCCTTGAAAAACGGCGGTGAACCGATATGCTTCTGGCCGGAATCCGGATCGAATCGTTCGGTCTTCCGTTCGAGCGGGCCGCCGGAAAGGCGGCCGCGGCGGGAGCTGCCGGAATCATGATCGATTCCGCCGGAAAGGTCCTGAACCTCCTGACCTCGGGCAGCGCCGCCCTTGGCGGAATCCGCAGAGAACTGGAATCGCAGAATCTGACCCCGTTCGCCGTGTCGCTGGACTGCGGAATTCCGGGGTTCGCCGACCGCGCGGGAAGCCGCGAACGCCTGAAACTGATCTGCCGCGCTTCCGAAGTCGCGGCGGACATCGGCTCCCGCATGATTTCATTGAATCCGGGACGCGTTCCCGCCGCCCTGCGGAAGGAGATCCTTTCCGGTCTGCGGAAGGCGGCGGAAAGCGCCGGAAGGTCGGGAGTCGCAGTCGCGCTGGAAGGGAACTCTTCCGATCTGGCCTCCGAATGCGGCGTGCCGGGAATCGGGACGGCATTCGACCCGCTGGTCTCTCCCGACGACTCGCGCGCGTTCTACGCCGTGATGCGCCGCGGGAATCCGGCGCCCTGGAATTACTTCCCGAAGCGGGAACTGTTCTGTCTGGTGGAACCCGGACCGGACGAATCGGCGGAAAGCGCCGTCATTTCGGCCCGGAAGACTTTCCGCGCACAAACCTCATTCTCCGCCGGAAATCCGGGTTGATTATTGAAAGGTTTATGATATATTACAGTTTTACGGAGTAAATATGGCCGAAATCGATAAAGAGACAATACGCAGACGTTTTGCCCGCGGAATTCCCACATACGGCAGCGAAGCCTCCACCCAGCGCGGCATGGCGCAGGCACTGATCTCGCACCTGACTCCGATCCGGCGCGAGTTCCGCCATGTGCTCGAAGTCGGCACAGGCACCGGAATTCTCACCGATATGATCGAACAGAACCTCAAGTTCGATTCCCTGATCCTGAACGACATCGTCCCCGAATGCGCAGCCCTCCATTCCGGACGCAGTGCCCGGTTCATCACGGGCGACATTGAAACCGTCGAAATTCCGGGGACCTACGACCTCGTCATCTCCAATGCGACCTTCCAGTGGCTCAAGGACCTCGGCGGAACGCTCGCACGGCTTACGAAGATTCTGGATTACGACGGAATCCTCGCCTTCACGACCTTCGGCCCGCAGAACCTGAAGGAGATCGCGGACGCCACCGGAAACAGTCTGCGATATCATTCCGCCGACGAAATCTGCGGAATGCTCTCCGGCGATTTCTCCGTGCTCTACCGCAATGAAGAGTTCCACACGCTCGAATTCAAGACCCCCGTGGACGTCCTGCGGCACCTCAAGAACTCCGGAACCAACGCCGCCAGCGCCGAACCCTGGACCAAGGGCGCGCTCAACAGCTTTTCCTGGTTCTACCGCGAACATCATCAGAACAGCGCGGGAAACTGCGTGCTCACCTATCACCCCATGACCTTCATCGCCCGCAGAATCAGCGGGAAAAAACAGGCGTAATCCGCCGGATCACCGGGAAGACCGCATCGCTTTGGAAATGCGTCCCCGGGAAAAAAGACAGCGCAGCAGCATCGCAAGATACTGAAAAACCACTTTGTCCGAAAGTTTGCTCTTCCCCTTTTCGCGCATGGCAAACTGAATGGGGCATTCGACGATTTCCGCATTCCCGCGGAGCTTCAGCAGAAACGCAATCTCCAGCATGACCTTGAACCCCTCCGGAGACATGTGCCCCCGGATGCTTTCCCAGTCCGCGCGCCGCAGCGCAAAGAACCCGGACATGGGATCGCGGAGCCCGATGCCCAGACAGACCTTCGCGGCCAGGGCGGCCGCGGAGCTTGCCAGACTCCGGAACCAATTCCAGCGCTCCGTGAATCCGCCGCCGGGAACGTGCCGCGAACCGACGGCAAGCGCCGCGCCTTCGCGCACGGCCTTCAGCACGGAGGGAAGGTCCTCCGGCCGGTGCTGACCGTCGGCATCCATGCAGACAAGGATTTCCGCCTTCGAGCCGTCGAAGCCGCAGACCACGCTGGGAGAAAGCCCGCGCGGCCCTTCATGACGGACCACGCGCACCGGCAGTTTCGTTTCCGCGGCAAAGCGTTCGGCCGCTTCCGCCGTGCCGTCCGGCGAATGGTCGTCCGCGACGATCACCTCAAGTCCCGGAATTCCGAGCGCGAACAGCTTTCCGCACATCGGCGCGATGTTCTCGGCCTCGTTGTATGTGGGGAGAATGATGGAAACAACCGGTTTCATAAAAATAAAAAACGGCGGAGAACCATCTTTTCAGGGATGGTTCTCCGCCGGAATTCCTTCTGTTATGCCACTGTCCAGGTGAAGGACTTCAGCGTGCTGTCGTAAACAACGGTCGAGGCAGCCGTAAGTCCGGCGGCATCAAGCTTGAGCGCGTAGGTTCCCGCGCTGAGTTTGATTCCCGTGCCGGAAGTCAGGCCGGTTTCGCCGGAGCTCACGCCCGCCGTGCTGATCTTCTCGAACGACATGGCGTTCGTCGTTCCGGTTTCGGAGAAGGTGAACGTTCCCGTCTTCGCGATCGTGAACATCACGTAGGAGAACTCATCCGTGGCCGACGGCTTGTCGACCGTCGCGGAGGAATCCGTTGTGCTCGTGATCTTCGTTCCGGAGACCGCGCCGGCCGTCGTCGTGACCGTGTACCTGATGTTCGCGGCCTTGGAATCCGCCGCGGCATTCTTCGACTGGAGCATCAGATAATAATAGCTGCCGGCATCGAACTCGAGATCGCCCGTGCTGAGCGTGCCTCCGGCCGCAACCGTAACAGTCTTGACCGCGGTGAGCGCGTTCGTCGCGGTGTTGAGCTTGTAGACTGTCGCCGTAAGCGTGTCATTGGACGCGCTGTCGGAGTTGACCGTAACGCTGTAGACTCCGTTCGTGTTCGTGAACCGGTAGTAGTCGTACTGGTCGCCCCAGCCGACCCTTCCGGTGAGCGGAGTCGCCGTCTTGACCGCGGTGATGTCCGCGGTTTCCGCCGTGAGATATGTGTTGTTCGCGGTTTCGTCGGGGATGACCCCGGCGGAAACCTGAACCGCATACTCGGAGGACTTTCCGGCAGCCGCGGAGGAGGCCGAGACGGAGAGGTAATACTTCGTATCCGCATCGAGCGCCACGTTCGCGAGAACCGCATCCGCCGAAGCAGAGGCTTTGACCGTGAGGGACTTGTAAAGCGTGAGCCCCGTTCCGGCGCTGTTGAGCTTCCAGAGCTTCAGGGTCAGATCCGTGTTCTTGGTCCCGGAGGCGACCGTGAAGTTGTAAAGTCCCTTTGCGGAGGCCGTGATCTCGCGGTAGTCGATTGCATCGCCCGTGCCGACGTATTCCATGTCGGCGGAGGCCGTGCCGGTTCCGAAGAGGTAGACGCCGCTTGCAGAGCCGTCGAACGACTTGACGAAGCCGGAAGCAAGAGGTTCGATCACGTCGTCGGCGTTCACCGCGCGGAGAGCCTCATAGCTGTTGGCGGTGAATCCGAGGTGGTAGGCCGCATTCTTCGTCCCTGTGAGCTTCAGGTAGTACGTTCCGGCGGAAAGGACCGCGGCATTGGCGCTGAGTCCGATCCGGGTGAGACCTGTTCCCGCGGCGTTCAGCGTGTAAAGCGAAACGCTCTTCGCGTCGGAGGTGAACTGGTAGTACCCGTTCGTGGATGCGGTGAAGACCACATAGTCGTAGCCTGCGGCGGAAATCGTTCCGCTGAACGTGGAACCGTCATACGCGAGAGTCTTGGTTTCGGTCGCGAAGAACGGCTTGACCGTTCCGGAGCCGGTGGCCGTCACGACCGCGTCGATCGAATAATCGACCTCGCTGCCCTTGGCCGTGTCCGCCGCGGTGACTCCGATATAGTAGTCGCCCGCAGCAAGGGACGCGGTCAGGATCGAGACGGCCGTGTAGGCGGTTCCCGCCTTGACCGTGACGGATTTGACTTTGCTGATCCCGCTGCCGTCCGCGTTCGCCTTGTAGAGCGTGACCACGGAGTTCGCGGTCATGGTCGAGCCGGACGTGTAGTTCAGCGTGACAGTGCCGTCGCCGGTCAGCTGGATATGCCGGTAGTCGACCGTGTCGCCCGTGCCGACATATTCCGTGTCGAACAGGAT
>CAZHPP010000014.1:8630-18711 GCA_964534535.1 uncultured Victivallales bacterium
CAACCAGGGGGCCGACGAGCGTGTCGTCCGTATGAAGGAGTCCGGCGGCCGCATAGGCCGTGCCGGTCACGTCGACCGTGTAGGAGGAACTGTACCCCTTCGCGCCGTTCGCCGCGGTCACGGCGAGGTAGTAATCCGTTCCGGCGGTAAGCATCAGGCTGGAGAGATACCCCGTCGCTCCGGCCTTGACTGTGACGGTCTTCACTCTTGTGAGGCCTGTTCCGGCGGCGTTCAGCGTGTAGAGCGTGAACGTGGTGTTCGTATCCGCATTCGAGGTCGCGCAGGCGAACGTGTAGATTCCGTCCTCCTGGAACGAGATTCTGCGGGTGTCGATCAGGTCGGAATAGCCGACGTACTCGTTTTCGGAAGAACTGACGATCGAAGCCGTTCCTCCGGAGAGCGTCACGTTCTCCTTCACATAGGCGCTGTCCAGGTTCGCAAAGACGTCGTCCGCATGGATCGCAGTCGAGGACTTTCCGCCCGCAGTGACCGTGAACGGAACGTAGGAGGCTCCCGCGGCGCCTGTGGCAACCACGCTGAGAGCATACTCTCCTGCGGTGAGCACCAGATTGGAAAGAGCCGTCGAAAGCGCGGAGGCGGAAATGGTCTTGCTGGAAACGGCCGTAAGCGAGGTCTTTCCGGCGACCGCCTTGTAAAGCGTGACCTTCAGCGCGGAGTTGCCGGAGTATCCGGTGTCCTTCGCGACATTCAGGGTGTACTTGCCGTCGGCGGCTGCTTCGAACGTGAAGAACGATTTTGCGTCCGCCGTGCCGACCGCGCTCGAAACTGCGGTGCCGTAAGAGAACGGATGGTCAAGCCCTTCGACGATGTCATGTCCGTTGCTGACGGCGGGAAGCGCGTCGACAGTGTTTCCGATCGTGTAGGTGCGCAGTATCTTGTCTCCGCCCCCGACGACCGCATAGTAGGTTTCCGCGTCGGCCAGGAGGGAGATCGTGCTGCTGCCGTTCAGTGCAACGGAGTAGGTTCCGAGCTTCTTGTAATCCTTGTCGTAGACCGTGTACGAAAGCGACTTTGCGCCCGTCGTCGCGGAGAAGTCCACCGTGAATGTGAGCTTGGAATAGGTCGATGAGACGGTGGACCCGAAGTAGTCGCTGCTGGACTTGGAGGTGACGAACTTGCTCGCCGCGTCTCCGGTGATGTCGAGCGCGTTGCTGAACGTGCTTCCGGGATAAGTCGCCGTGCTGTTGTCGATCGTGTTCCAGACGACATCGGTCCTGTTGCCGTTCTTGTCGACGGCCTGGACGGAGTACTGGACTTCCTTTCCGACCGAATCGCGGTCGAGGATGAAGCTGGTGGTTCCGGCATAGACCTTGATGGTCTGGATGTTGGTGGAGCCGTCAGGGCTGAGGCTGACGATATAGTAGCTGAGTCCGGAAACGGCGTCCGTGGCCGCATTCCAGTTGATGATGAAGGAATCCTTCGATTCGCTGTAGGAGATGGTGGAGATGTCGAAAACCGGCGCAGTCTTGTCGTAGGAGAACGAGAGTGTGGTTCCGGAGGAGGTGTGTCCGCCGAAATCGGCTGCCTTGACCGTAACCGTGTAGTTGCCCTCGGTCAGCTGTTTGCCGGGCACGCTGAAGGTGGTGCCGTCATTGGCAAAGGTGATGGAGGTGCTGCCCGTGATGTAAATGGAACCGCTCTTGCCGGTATCCCTGTTCTTGACGGTGACGGTATAGCCTTGGATTCCGAAGATGTCCGTTGCACTGTTCCACTTGACCGTGATGGAGGTCTTTGTGGAATCCGAGACCCAGACCGAGGAGCTCTTGGTGGGAGTGTCCCAGTCGGAGAGCGCACCCTTGGTGTACTGGTTGATGAACGTGAGCGGAGTTTGGCAGGTGACCCAGAACCCGGAGGAGTTGCCGAGGGTGTCCACGGCCTTCACGCGGTAATAGATCTTCGTGCCGAGCCCGAGCAGCTCGCCGACGGCCACGGAACTTGTGTTCGTGAGCGTAACCGTATTCGAGTCGAACGTGAACTCCTTGACGGTGGAACTGAAATCGGAACTTCCGCTGAACTGGACGTCGTAAAGCACTGTGCTCAGATTGTCGGTCCAGGTTCCGGCCAGATTGAAGTCGGCCGTGACGGTTGCGGGAAAATACGTGACGGTCGTCGAAGTCGTGGTGGTGGAGCCGGTGGACGTGGTTCCGCTGGTGGATGTGGTGGAGCTGCTGGTGCCGTTCGTCACATACTGCCACACTTCGCCGGAGCCCGGGACCCAGGGATAGCCTGAAGTTCCGCTGCCGCCCGAGGTCGTCGAAGAAGTCGACGTGACCGCTTCGTAGACGATGGTGGCCGTGGACGTGAAGGCGTCGGCGTTGAAGTTGCCGGTCGGGGCCGTAGTGTCCACGATGAGGGAGTCGGCGGACTGGACGGTGGTCCTGTTGCCCGCCTTGTCGTAGGCGTCGACCCACCAGCTGTAGCTGCCGTCCGAAATGCTCGTGGTGGAGCCGCCGCCGACCATGGTGTTGGCGCTGATCGTGTAGACGGCCGAGAGCGTGGAAGTGTCTGTGAACGTGCCGAACACCGTGCTGGTGCTGTAGGACGCGCCGTAGCGCAATACGAACTTGTAAAGTCCGGAAGCCGATGCAACCGTGGTGCCGATGTCCTTGGCGCCTTCCCAGCTGAACGTGGCAGTATTGACCAGCGTGAGCTTGTCGTAGCTGTTCTCGAGCGTGAGGTCGGTGCCGTAGAACGTCGGCGCGGTGACGTCCGCGAACGCCTTGCCCGAAAGCGAGGCGGTCGAAGCCGAAGTCACGCCGGCCTTGTCCGTGGCCGTCACTTTGAATTCATATTCGTACGCGCTGGCAATCTTGTCGAACGCATAGGAATAGGAGGCCGCGCTTCCCGCGGTGATCGTGACGGTCGACCATGCGCTCGTGCCGACCACGCGGTAGTAGAGCGTGTAGTAGTCGATGTCGATCGAAGTCGAAGTGCTTCCGGAAATGACTGTGCTGGAGCTGGTGGCCGCATTCCAGGAAACCGTGGTGCTGATCGTCCTGCTTCCCGCGGACTCCCAGTCCTGGTTGTAGGAAACCGCACTCACGGAAAGGGTCGATCCTCCGAAGGTGACAGCACCGCTGGTATAGGTGGAACCGACAGTCCCGACATTGGTCCAATCCGTGTCGGTGTATTCCGTGGCGTTGCCATTCTTGTCGACGGCCAGGATAACGACGTAATATTTGGAAAGATTGGAAGCGGAAACCCAGTTGCTCAGCGTATAGGTGGTCACTCCCGCGGCGACTGTGTAGGTCTGGACGTCGCCGTCTGTACCGAGTCGGAGCTGGAGTACATAGTGGTCAAGCCCGGAAACGGCATCTGAAGCAGCATTCCAGCTGAACACTGTTGTAGCAACTGTGGAGCCGCTCACGACGGAGTTGGCGGCAGTGACCGTGTTCCCTCCGGCAAACACCGGCGCCGTCTGGTCGTAGACGAGCGAAGCCGTGGAAGACGTCGCGGAATGTCCGGCAAAGTCGGTCGCCCTGACGGTCCAGGTATAGTTGCCTTCCGTGAAAGTCGTGTCGGCCGTGACCGTGAGCGTGTTCTTGAGTCCGGAAACCTTATAAGTGAGATCGGAGGCGAGCGAACCTCCGCTGACCGTGACCGTGTAATATTCGACTCCGAGCACGTCCGTGGAGGCGGTCCAGGAATAGGTGACGCTGGTTTCCGACTGCGAGGTCGCGAGTCTGGACGGCTTTGTCGGGGTATCCGTGTCCTTCAGCTGCTTGCCGCTGTAGGAACCGCCGTTGTTCACAAAGGAAAGCGGGGAGCCGCTCTTCCAGATTCCGAGCGTGTTCCCGAGCGTATCCTGCGCGCGCACTCTCCAGTAGACCGTGCCGGTGTCCAGCGTGGTGAGCGCGCCGAGCTGGAGCGCCGTCGACGTGCTGTCGAGCGTGAGAACGATCGATGTCGTGTCGCAGGTGACCACGTTGCTGAAGTCGGGCATGTCCGAGAATTCGTAGTGATAGTAGACGTCGCTGGTCGTATCGCGGTAGGAGCTGGTGATCGTGAAGACCGCGTTCGCGTCCGTCAGCACGCCGGTGGTGTCATAGGTGAGGTTCAGGACGGGCGAATAGAATGTGCCGAACGTGCCGGTCGGCGCCGTCGTATCCACCACGATCTGGTCCGATGCGGTCTCGCTCACCTTGTTCCCGGCGTTGTCGTAGGCCGTCACGAACCAGTAGTACTTGCCGTCCGCGATCGTGCCGGAACTCGAGGCGTTCCAGTTGCCGGAGGAATCCTTGAAATAGATGGAGTTCGTGCCGCTGACCGTGACAATTTCGAAGTCGAACGACGTCGTCGCCGCCGCGTCGATGGTCGTAAGCGTTGCGGCGCCCGTGCCGTCAGAGGCGGTTCCATAGGTAATCACATATTTCTGGAAACCGGACTGGAGGCTGGTCTTGGTCGCCTTGGCATCCGATGCCGCGGTCCAGCCGAGACTGACCGTGTTCGCTGTCGTGGAAGCATCGTAATTCGTTCCCACGGTCGTGTCGCTCGTCGCGAACGTCGGCGCGAGACTGTCGCCGTAGCTCCTGCCGGTCAGATAGTTGGAGGAGGTGTTGCCCACGAAGTCCGTCGCACGGACGACCCAGCCGTAGCTCCCGTTCGCGATTCCGGTCGAGATCGTGTAAGAATATTCGTTGGTGGCCGAATCGTAGCTGGGAAGCAGGTCGGAAATGGAGATCGTGCGCGAATTCGAGACGGTGCCGGAATAGTAGGTGAGCGTGTAGCTTGCGATTCCGGGAACTTCGTCCGTGGCGCCCTTCCAGGTCACGGTGAGCGTCATGTCGCCGCTCTTGCCGTTGTCCGCATAGTCCGGATCCCAGGAGACGCCGCTGAACGAAACGGTGGAGGTGTCTTCGAACAGGGGCTGCGTGGTGTCGCCGTTATATTCGCGGACCGTGTCGCCGCTGACCCAGCCGGACTTCGTTCCGCTCTGGTCAACCGCGCGGATTCGCCATGCCAGGAATTCCGTGTTCTGGAAGCCGGAAATCAGAACCTCGTTCGAGGTCACATACTTCTGGAACACGTTGTAGGTCATTGCACTGGTATTGTCATACGTCTGCCACAGAGCATCCACTTCAGCCGTGGTGAGGACGGTCGCGGAGTTCGTCAGGAAGTACTGGATTTCGTATTCCTTGACGTTTTCGCTGTAGCTGCCGTTCGCTTCCCAGTTGAGGATTCCGACGGCGGAACCGCCGGTCGCTTCACGGACAAATGTCGCCTTCGTGATTGCGTCGCACTTGTTGATGTAGTTGTCCGTAACGGTCTTGTGCCAATACACGGATGTGCCGCTGGAGACCGTGGTCGACGTGCTGCCGGAAGTCGTTGTCTCATTGCGCTGGACGCTGAAGTCCAGGTTCGTTCCGGCGGTGAGAGTCACGGAAAGATTGTAGCCGATCGTGGTCTTGGCGGCATCCACATAATACCAGCCGTCCGCGGTGCCCGGATCGGCCGTGTAGGTAATCGTCTTCTTGGAAAGGCTTCCGAGCGTGCCGTCCGTGGAGATCGTGCGGTATTGGATGGTGTAGGAGGTCGCCGTGGTCGCGTCCGATGCGCTCCAGGTGAGCGTTTCGTTCGTCGATTCGCTGTCAAGCGTGGAAGTGTTGACCCCTCTCCTGATCACGATCGTGGAACCGCTGGAAAGGGTTACGGTCGTCATCTGGACTGCGCTGATGAAATCAATCGAGGCATCGTTGGAAAGGATGGTCGCCAGATAGCTGTAGATGCTTCCGTCCGCCGCTTCGTACCAGTAACCGGTCCCGGGCGTGCCGCCGTTGTAGCTGAGGGTGGCCGACGTGGTGGAGCCGTTCTGCCCGTAGACGATCTCGAAGGAGGTGTTGGCCTTGTCTTCGATCGCCGTCGCGGCATGCCAGGTCAGGAGATTGCCCAGAGTCACGGTTGAATTTGCCGTGTCGATCACGCTGCCGTTCTTCGTATAGCCGAGGTCCGTCGGCGCGGCAACAAGGCTCGCCGTGACGGAGGAATCCTTGTTCCAGCTGCTCCATTCGGAGGCCATTATGGAAGTGTCCGCCGTGCCGTCAATCACCGTGTCGGCTGTTTCCGCCTGGCGGATGCGCCAGACAACGTCCGTCATGCCGTTGACGACCGCCGAAGTGGTCCCGACAGCAACAGACATCGTATAGATCGAGGCCGTGGAAGATGCGCTGTAATATTCGATTTCATAGCCGGACGTCACGCCGGTTCCCGTCCACGAAAGCACAGTCTGGGTTCCGCTGACGGAGGTGGTTTCCCCTGTGATGGCGGAATAGGCTCCGTTCTGGGACCAGCTGGACCATCCGCCCGTGATTTCGCCGTTCCCGATGTTCTGGCGCACGCGCCATTCCACCGTCTGGTTCGCCTCCAGGTCGGAAATCACCGTCGAAACCACGCCGAGGGCATCAGGCTTGGAGGAGAGCATCCGGACGATCGTGTTCGTGCTGACGGTGGAATCGACCGTGGTGCCGACCGCGGTGCCGGACCATGTGACGATGCGGTATTCGAATTCGTAGTTTTCGGTGGTGGTGCCGTCGGGGTCGATCCACGATGCCGTGAAAGTCTTGTCGTTGCGGTTGTAGGTCCCCGTGAGGTTGGAAAGCGATTCGAGCGGAGCCGCCTTGGCCGCCGGAAGCGCATTGACCGTCACAGTCACCTGCTTGCTTGCTGTATTCACACCGGAAGAAACCGTATAGGTGGAGCCGTCCTTCAAAGTGATGGAAACAGTATCGCTGGTTCCCGGCGTGAGCCGGAAGGAAATGCCGCTGCTGGTGGCATTAAAGTAATCGGAAGCCCCTGCGACCTTATAAGTGCCATCGGAATTCGTTGCAATCATTTCCTTGGTAATGCCCTGGTACTTGAAGTCGACGGAACGGGCGCCCGAAGTCCATTCCGTAGCGCTCAGATCGGAACCCGTGTACTGATAAAGGGTGTATGTCGTGCCGGCAGTGTCTGCGTCATTCAGGTTGACCGTGATATTCACAAGGCTGGAGAGGGAGACCGCCTGATCAGCGGCAATGATGGCGCCTGTGTTGTTCAGCGCCACTCCCGCCATGGCATGGTCGTTGAGCACATATTCAAGATTCAGCGTGCCCTGAGATTTATTCGTAATCACATTGCCGGAAATCCGGGCATTGCTGTCCACAATCAGCGTGTTCTTGCCATCCCAGAGATTGATTCCGCCGTTTACACTGCCGCCTGCCGCAATGTAAAGGGTATCGTCCGTGTGCTGGAGCACTGTTGTCGTGCCGGAAATCTGCGCTCCGATGCTCACGCCGTATTGATAATCGACGAATCCATGGGAATTGATTCCCGAAACATCGCCGGAAATCCGGATATTTGCCTGGCCGACAGAATAGACACCGATGGCAAGAGTACCGGTTGTTGCAGTGACATCGCTGATGATGTCGAACGTAGTGTCCCATGCATTGGAAAAACCGCTGACGACACCGATTCCGACTGCGGCACCGGCCAAAGATGTCCCTGTGACCGTAATCGTTCCCGCAACTGCTTCAGCGGTCAGTTTGCCCGCCGCGATGCCGACATACTTGTCTGTGGCCTTTGAGGAATAGTAGTTCTGACTGACGGTTATGGAAATATCCGTGTTGACGATTCCGGCAATATTCATTACGGCCGCATAAATGCCGTTGATGGTGGTGGCGGCAGGGATGGAATCCTTTTCCGCGTAGGAAAGGTTGATTGCTCCGAACATGTTCCCCGCGGCAGTGAGAGTGCCGGAGACATTGATTCCGGAGAGGCTGACCGTATTGCCCGTATTGTACTTGATGTCTTCGCCATGCGGGTCATTTGTATTGATGGAAAGCCCGGAAATGGAGGCGGAAAGAGTGGGATCGAATCTTCCATTCAGGACGAGCGAAGCCGCATCAATGGCCGCGCCGGCAATGGCATTGTTCGTAACCAGTGCAGACGGAGATGTGCCTGTTCCATAGTGGCTGATGTCCAGAACAATATCTTGAAGGACAGCTGTGATGGTTCCGCCTGTAGATTTGGTGAACGAGCCGTCGGTGCTTCGGACGATTTCTCCGACATCATTCAGGGTCACGGTTCCAGCCTTGATGCCGTAGGAGGAAATAGTGTTCCCGGTCAGAGTGACAACATCAAAAGCACCTGTGCCTTTATGATAAACTGATTTTGTCAGCATGTCGACATGGGAGACTTCGGCATAAATGCTGTTTGAGCCGTTGCTGTCCCATGCGCCTTCGATGGTCAGGTTCGCATCGCCGGCCGCTTCGGAATTGCCGGAACTGGAAATGATGCCGTAGGCTCCGATGATGTTGCCGGAAATTGCGGTTGTAACACGGGCGAGAATGTCTGCGGTCACATAGGCGCTGATTGCGCCGGTGAACATACCGTTGATCGTGATTCCATTTGTGTAATAGCCTGCGGAATCAATCCGGTTTCCGGCCGGCGTGTCGGCAAGGGTCCATGAGGTCCCGGAACCATACGAATAGGTATGGGAAAAATCTCCGACCGAAACAACCTTGATCTCCGCCGCCATGTCGCTGGAAACTGTCACCGCGCTGGTCGAACGCACCCCGTATGCGGATGTATCCTGCGGTCCGGGATTCGTCGTCATGAGAAGTTTTCTGTTCGTGGTGCTCCAGTCGTTTTCCGTCGTATTGATGATGAAAAGCGACGGATTGCGGACGGTATGGGCGTTCTGATAAGTGCCGACCGAGTTTGCCCCGGCATCAGGTGAAAAATCAAGCGTGCCATTGGAATCGAACAGAATCAGGCTGGCCGAACCTTCCAGACGATTCCCTGCATAGGCGAGTGTGGCTTTGGCATAATCGGTCTCGTTCACCGATGTCGTTGTATAATAGGCGGAAGCTGTATTCGTGCGGTCAATGGAAATGGAATAAGCGGAATATTTCTTTTTCATGGCCGTGACAAAAGCAGTGGCGTTTGCTTCCGTCACAAATCCCTGGTCAACCAGCCACTGCAGTGTGGTAGTATCATAGGTTCCGACCGTTGATCCGGCCGGCCAGATCGCATCATAGACCTCCTGAAGAGTTCCGGTCAGTTTGCCATGGGCGCTCAGCCAGAGCAGCATGTCGTTGATCGTGACAATCGTGGTGTCCAAATAATATTTATAGGGACTGCTATTTAATGACACATCGGTATTCTTTGTTCCGGAAATGGTCAGCTGGTCGCCGGAGGTCTGCATTTCAACGGCATAATAGGAATTGCCCGTGCTTGTGGCATAATAGAATTGCGCTCCGCCTTCGTCCAGTCCGGAGGATCCAGTAAAATAATAAGCACCGCTCCACTGCAGTGAACGCCCCGCCACACTCCCCGAATACGCTCTTGTTCCCGCCATGATTCTGCCCGCCTTTCCTGCCTGCCGGAAAAAGGTAAAATTCCAGCTGTCTTGATTAAGTATTTACTTTTTTACGATGCAACTATACCACCGTGCAAACGGAAAATCAAGCCGCCCGTTCCGATAAAACCGGAAAAACCGGAAAAAAATTATCCATTTTCATAAAAAACGAAACAATAAAATCGAAGGCTGCGTACGAAACGTTGACTGTTTTTTCAGGGATTCGGGAGGGCCAGGGATCGACAGGGGTCGACAAAGAAACGAGCGCAGAAAATTGAATTTTTTGCGCAGGGTGCAGGGCTCTTTGAGTCCTGCCGAGGGTTCAAGGGGCGAGCAGCCCATTGGAAATGTATTAACATCCGTCATCACGCCGAACAGAGCCAGATCGAAAAAATCCGCGTCCCAGAGGGACAGATTCGAAACAGTCTGCCGCCGGCGTTTCGACCCGCCTCTGCGGTCTTGCGGATTTCTTTCTAAAAACCTTCGATTATTTTCGCGCGTGCGCTTGCGCGTGCGCGAAACAGGGTGTATATTAGGGGATTGCCTGAAAAAACCATGCGAGGAAAACCATGAGCGAAGATACAACCACCACGAACGGACTTCCGCCGACACCTGCCGCGCCGCAGCCGCCGAACTACCGGGATTACCCGGTCAATATCGAAGACATCATGCACACGGCGTATCTGCAGTACTCCCTGAGCGTGAACGTGGGCCGCGCCATCCCGG
>CAZHPP010000015.1:0-18672 GCA_964534535.1 uncultured Victivallales bacterium
ACATGTCTTTTTGAAAAAGTCAAACAGATTAACGCTTATGGGCTGCTCGCCCCTTGAACCCTCGGCAGGACTCAAAGAGCCCTGCACCCTGCGCAAAAAATTAATTTTTTGCGCTCGTTTTTTATCGACACCCGTCGACCAGGGGCAAACCTCAACTTTTTTTCAGCGGTATCTGGAGAAAAACTGCGCCAGCCCCCCTGAGCAGTTTTACACATGTGCCGCGTCTCCCGGGCCGCGGACATGATTTCGGACACCGATCTTTCGATTTCGGAAATTGCGTTTCTGTGCGGATTCTGGAGTCTTTCACAGTTCAACCGCTCGTTCCGGAGCGTGATGGGAAAATCTCCCGGCGAACTCCGCCGGAACGGCTGAAGCGGGTCACTTTTTCCCGCGGAGCTCCTTCAGCTTCTCAATGCATTTCGGAACGTCGGAGAAGGGCAGCTGCGCAATCTGTTCCCTGGGAAGATCATACCATTTGAGCTCCAGCAGCTCGGCAATGGTCTTTTCGTCGAAGCGGTATTTCAGGATTTTCGCCGGGATTCCGACAACGATGGCATATGGAGGAACGTCTTTCGTGACAATCGCTCCGGCCCCGACCACGGCGCCGTCGCCGATCGTGACGCCGTCCATGACGATCGCATTCATGCCGATCCACACGTCGTTTCCGATGTGGCAGGGATGGTACGGCACATAGGAGCCGAGATTTTCCTTCGGCACATGCACGGCGTACGGCAGTTCGACGTACTGCATGGCATGGGTGGAAAGGAAGTTGAGGGGATGCATTCCGGTGCCGATGGAGACGCCGCGTCCGATGGAACAGTACTTGCCGACGGTGGTGCGGCGGTCGGGGATCAGCAGATTGTCGTAGCCGCTGGTGCCTTCGCCGAGCATGGGGTGCCTGCGGTGGACGCGGTCATAGAGACGGCGGCGATGGCTGCAGTGCATGAGTCGGAAATGTCTTCTCGCCGCACTGTCGCAGATGAAATAGCTGAGAAAACGGAAAAAGCCCATCCTGATCATTTCCATTGTCGTCTCTCCATATTGAACTGGTTCGTAAAATAAAATATAGCATTCGCGGGGAAAATAGCAAGCAGGAAGTTTCAGGCGGGATTCCGCTTCCTGTTCCCGGAATGCGGGAAAAACCCTTTTTCAACTGGAAAATCCCGGGAAACGGATTATATTAAGCGGATTGACGAAGGGAGAACACAAATTGGATAACGCGGAAATTCTGGAAACAGCCCGGAACGTTCTCGATATTGAAGTCGAAGGCCTTCAGACCATCCGGGAAAATCTCGGAGACGACTTCATCCGGCTGGTGAAGGCATGCGCCGAAGTGCTCGACAACGGCGGCAAGATCGTCGTGACCGGAATCGGCAAAAGCGGCCACGTCGGGAAGAAAATGGCCGCGACTCTCGCCAGCACCGGCTCTCCGGCAATCTTCATGCATTCCGTCGAAGCCATGCACGGCGACCTCGGCATGATCCAGAAGGGGGACATCCTTCTCGCCATCAGCTACAGCGGCGAAAGCGACGAAATCGTGCGCGTGATCATTCCGGCGAAACGTCTGGGCGTCACCGTGGCGGCCCTCACCGGAAACAATAAGTCTTCTCTGGCGAAACTCAGCGACCTGCCCGTCGAAACGCATGTCCGCCGGGAAGCCTGCCCCTTCAATCTTGCCCCGACGACCTCCTCCACCGCCCAGCTCGCCTTCGGCGACGCGCTCGCCGTCACGCTGATGAAACTCCGCAAGTTCACCAAGGACAATTACGGACGGCTTCATCCCTCCGGGGCGATCGGCCGCGCCGTCACCATGCGCGTGCGGGACGCCATGCGTTCGGGGGCGCGTCTTTCCGCCGTCCATCCGGACGCCACGGTTCGGGATGCCCTTCTGCGGATGACCGAGTGTCATTCCGGTTCCGCCGTCGTCACGGATCCCAGCGGGAAACTGCTCGGGATCTTCACCGACGGCGATTTCCGCCGCAAGGTCAACGACACGCAGATTCTCGCGCGGAAGATTTCGGACGTGATGATCACGCATCCCGTTTCGATCAACGCCGACTGTCTTGCGATCGAGGTTCTCAAGCTCGTCGAAGCGAAAAAGATTGACGACATCGTGGTCGTCGATTCAAACAATGTTGTCCAGGGGATCGTCGACATTCAGGATCTCCCCGGACTCAAACTGATGTAAGCCCAACCAACAGAAAGGTTCTTCCCCATGAAGAAAGCGCTCCTCACTCTCGCCGCGGCGTTTGCCGCACTCGCCTTCACCGCAGCAGCCGGCGAACCCGTCGTCGGGTTCTGGACCGACGCCCCGAAAGGAGTCTCCTCCAAAGAGATCCACGGAGTCGGATTCGGCATTCCGCTCTGCAACGTGAAGAACGCGCACGGCGCCGAACTTTCCCTCATCTGCTCCATGACGAAGGGCGACCTCCACGGATTCACCTGGGCCTGGATCGGAATGACGAAAGTCGGCGGACAGCACACCGGACTCCAGCTCTCCTTCATCAACTTCATGGGCTCGGCCGACAGCGGCGTCCAGCTCGGACTCTACAACCAGAGCGAAAAGCACGGCGTCCAGCTCGGATTCATCAACAACGGCCGGAACAATTCCACCTTCCAGTTCGGGCTCGTCAATATCAATGAAAAGGGTCTTCTGCCGGTCATGATCTTTGTGAACTTCGGCAAAGATTTCTTCAAGAGCTGAGTTTCTGAATGAACTGCCGGGCGATCCTCAACATCGTCTCGCTTCTGGTCATGGTCACCGGATGCGCCATGCTGACGAGCGTCCCGGTGGCCCTGATCTGCGGAGACAGTCCCGACGTGGTCCGCGCACTCCTGCTGAGCTCCGTGTTCTCCATGGCCTTCAGTCTCGCGGGAATCATGTATTCCCGCAGACCCGGTCTGCTCCAGAACACGCAGGTGGACGCCAGGGAAGGGTTCGCCTCCGTGGCTTTTGCATGGCTGGCCGTGAGCATCTTCGGCGCGCTGCCCTTCATTACAGTCAGCGGCATGCGCTTTGCCGACGCGGTCTTCGAAACCGCGTCCGGACTTTCCACCACAGGCGCCAGCGTCATTTCCTCCGACATGGTCCTCCTTTCCGGGAAAGCCTTCCGCAGGACTCTGGAAGACCTTCCTTCCGGGCTCCTCTACTGGCGGAGCCTCCTGAACTGGCTCGGCGGAGTGGGAATCGTGGTCTTTGTGCTCCTGATCCTGCCGCTCCTCGGCGCGGCAGGCGGACACCAGCTCTACAACGCCGAAGTTCCCGGAATCAAGACCAATTCCGACCAGGCCACGCCGCGGCTTGTGAGTTCCGCCAAGATCATTCTGGTCGTCTATGTCCTGCTGACCGCGCTCGCCGCGGCCGTCTACATGCTCGGCGGAATGCCGCCGTTCGATGCCTTCTGCCATTCGTTCTCCACCATTTCCACCGGCGGATTTTCCACAAAGAATGCGAGCTTCGGCGGGTATTCCCCGTTCCTGCAGTGGAGCGCCGTCGTCTTCATGCTCGTTTCCGCCTGCAACTTCACGCTGACCATCAAGATTTTCACCACCAGAAAAATCTGGTATTTCCGCGACGAGGAGTTCAAATTCTTCCTGACTCTTTCCGTGCTGGCCTCGCTCGTCATCGCGGCGCTGATCTACTGGAAACTGCCCGGCGGCGTCATGGAGACCGACGGGTCGCTTCAGCCTCACACGTTCACCGATTCGCTCCGGGTCGCTTCCTTCCAGGTGGCCAGCGTCATTTCCTCCACAGGATTCGTCACCTCCGACTGCATGCAGTGGAAGATTCCCGCCGCGCTCATGATCCTTTTCCTGCTGATGTTCCCGTGCGGCTGCGGCGGATCCACCGCAGGCGGAATGAAGTGTTCCCGCGTCCTGCTCGTGATCAAGCAGACCCTTTCCGAACTCCGCCACTGCATCTTCCCCCGCTCGATCACGGATATCCGCCTCAACGGCGAACGGCTGGATGCCTCCGTCGTCAGCAAGACCATGGCGTTCATGTCCATCTTCCTGCTGCTGTTCCTGCTGACGGCGCTGCTGCTGCCGATCGTCTCCCCGCATGAAAACATGGATTTCATGACGGCTCTTTCGGCGTCGCTCGCGTGCATCAGCAACGTGGGTCCCGGGCTCGGGAAGGTCGGCCCCGTCGGCAACTACGCCTGGATGTCCGACGCCGCCAAATACCTGCTTTCCTTCGAGATGCTGGCCGGACGCCTGGAGCTCTACACCTGCCTTGTGATTTTCCTGCCGTCGTTCTGGAAAAAATAGTTTGAACATTCGCTCCTGCCGTGGTACATTACAGCCCCTGAACCTTTCAACCAAAAAGAGGGAGAGACCGCATCATGAGAGACCTGATCATCGCCGGAGCCGGCCCCGCCGGACTCACCGCAGCAATTTATGCCGGACGCGCCAGTCTGAAGCCGCTCGTCCTTTCCGGACCGCTTCCGGGCGGACTCCTCACGCAGACCAGCGACGTGGAGAACTTCCCCGGCTTCCCCGAGCCAGTCAACGGCTATGAACTCATGATGAAGCTCCGCCAGCAGGCCGAACGCTTCAGCGTGGAATTTTCCAGCGAAACGATCGAAAGCGCAAAGCTCGTCAAAGGCGGTCCGCACGAACTCACGCTGTCTTCCGGCGACACCATGACCTGCAGGGCACTCATCGTCGCCACCGGCGCGGGTCCCCGCTGGCTCGGACTCGAGTCCGAAACCAAATACAAAAACCGCGGCGTTTCCGCCTGCGCCACCTGCGACGGCGCGTTCTACCGCGGCATGGAAGTCGCTGTCATCGGCGGCGGAGACACCGCCATGGAGGAGGCCAACTTCCTCACCCGCTTCGCCTCCCACGTCACCGTGGTCCACCGCCGCGACCAGCTCAGGGCCTCCCCCATCATGGCCGAGCGCGCAAAGAAGAATCCGAAAATCTCCTTCGCATGGAACTCCGTCGTGAAGGAAATCGTCGGAGACAATGACGGCGTTCAGGGCGTCCAGGTCGAAAATGTGCTCACCGGCGAACTCACCACGATTCCCTGCAAGGGCTGCTTCATCGCCATGGGCCATGTGCCCAGCACAAAAGCCTTCAAAGGGCAGATCGACATGGACGATGCCGGATTCATCACGCTGAAAGGCGCGACCTCGGAAACCTCGCTCGAAGGCGTCTTCGGCGCGGGCGACTGCGCCGACCGCCGCTACCGCCAGGCGATCACGGCCGCCGCCATGGGCTGCCGCGCCGCACTCGACGCCGCCCGCTGGCTGGAGGCGTGATTCCTTGCCCCGTTTCATTCTCCGGCGCTGTGCCTATTCGCTCCTGATCCTGCTCGGCGTGATGCTGATCACGTTTGCGCTGTTCCGCGTGGCGGCCGGCGATCCAGCCGCCGCCGTCCTCGGGAAGAATCCTTCCCCGGAACAGCTCGAGCTCATGCGCCGGAAGCTTGGAACGGACAAGCCGCTCGTCTTCGGTTCGCAGCGGCCTTCCGAAGTCTATTCCGCCTGCGGTTTCGCCAATTCCCGCGAACTGTTTCCCGGACTCGAAATCAGGGGAAAGGCCGAACCCGGAACGGCCGGACTGCTGGTCTTTCCCGGGACGGAACTCGTGTTCCGGCGGAATTTCCCGCTGAAAAACGAACCTGTTTATGCTTCCGTTTCCGGCGGAAGGCTTTCCGCGGACGGGAAGACTTCCGGCTGTTTCGAATTCAGAAGCGCTCCGGAAACGCTCGTCTTCAAAAACGATTCAACATCGCCCGTCCGGATCGCGAAAATCTCCTTCGCGCGCAAGACGGCGGGACTCTTCGATTCCCAGCTGACCGATTCGTTCCGGGAAATCGTCTCCTTCCGGAAGACTTTCCCTTATGTTTCGTTCTTCAATTTCGGGGAGACGCTTCTTACGCGCGAACCGATCCGGGAAGTCCTCTGGCGCGGCATGGGCGCCTCGCTCGCGCTGATGATCCCGGTATTCTTCGGCGAACTGTTCGCGGGAATCGTGCTTGCCATGATTTCCGCCGCATGCCGCGGCCGCTGGCCCGACCGCCTGCTGATGCTGCTTTCCGTGGCCGGCATGAGCATCAGCTACCTTGCGCTGATCATCCTCTGCCAGTGGCTGTTCGGATACTGGCTGAACCTGTTTCCCGTCTGGGGCTGGGGTTCGCCGAAATATCTGGTGCTGCCGGTGCTGGTCGGAATCATCAGCGGCACGGGCGGCGGAGTCAGGTTCTACCGCTCCGTATTCCTGAACGAGATGAACCGCGAGTATCTGCGCACCGCCGCCGCAAAGGGGTGTTCCCCCTTCAAGCTCTATTTCAAGCATCTGCTGAAGAATGCGGCCGTGCCGATCATCACGCGGGCCTCCACGGTCCTGCCGTTCCTCTTCACGGGCAGCCTGCTGCTCGAAAGCTTCTTCGGGATTCCGGGGCTCGGCTACAAGGGGATCGACGCGCTGAACAGTTCCGACCTTCAAACTTTGAAGGCGCTGGTGCTCCTGGGCTCGTTCCTCTTCGTCCTGATCAACCTGATCACGGACCTGCTCTACGCCTGGGTCGATCCGCGCATCCGCGCAAGATAAAGCAATGCGTGATCATACGGGCGCGGGAGAAAGTTTCACAGGCTCAGTGCCGCGGCGCAGAACCCGCATTCGTCCTGCGGCCGTCTTCCCCGAAAAATACACCCAATGAACATTCCGGAAAATTCTTTAATTTCTCACTTGACAAATCCCGCCGCCTGTGCTATAATAGTACCAGAGATATATTCCAGGTACCATTAAAAGCAGAAATAAACTCAGATATGCGGACACCGGAAAAAAGCATGCGGCTTTATGAAGAATTGAAAGACGGAATTGACCGGAGAGTCTTCCGTCCGGGTCTCCAGCTTCCGCATGAAATCGACCTTGCAAAACGGTTTTCCGTTTCAAGGAACACGATCCGGGCCAGCCTCGCGCGTCTGGAACATGACGGGCTGGTTCGGAGAATTCAGGGCAAGGGCACGTTTGTCGCAAAAGTCAACCGCAAGCTGATTTCGGTGCTGATGCCGTGCGAGGATTTTCTTTTCCAGAACACAAATTCAGCGGAAAAAGGGCGTCTCCTTTTCTGCGGGATCATGCGGGCGGCACGCGAATTCGATGTCCGGATTGAGACCGTGGCGGTTTCTCCGACAAATGACAGACGCGACATTTTCCCCCATTGTTTCGATGGGATCACGGAAGACAGCCTGGTGGTTGTTCTCGGATGCTGGTTCCTGCCAATGTTTGAACTGCTCCATTCCAGAAAGGCAAAGATCTGCCTGGTCGATTCCCAGCTGCTGATGCCGAAATATCATTCGCTCACCTCGGACTGGGAGATCGTCAATCTGGATGAGACCGGGGCATACGATTCGTGTGTGACGAAACTTCATGAAAGCGGAGCGGAAAAAATCGCGCTGGCGGCCGATTTTGTGCGCCGTCCGGGATATCCGCGCCTGACCGGTTATCTGAATGCGTGTTCGAGGCTGGGGCTGCCGGAACTCAGCCTTCTGCAGAAGCCGGAGGATTTCAGTCAGTTCAGGAAAAATGTTCTGCAGTTTTACAGGGAAACGGGCTTCGACGCCCTGATCATTTCTCCATGGGAGTATCTGCCGGAAGAAGCGGAAAACATCAATGAATGGTTCGGACTGCCGCAGGACGTGAAGATCGTAACCTCCCTCCGCTGGATACACTTCAGGAAGCCTCCGGCGTATTTCGACTTTGACATGATCCAGGCAGGCTGCGAATCGGTCCGCATCCTCCTGAAAGATGATCCGGTTCCCAAAGAAGTCCTGATCCACCCTGATTTTCACAATATGGAACAGTTTTCGGCAAAATAAAAAAGGAGATTGCCATGAAACGTTTCTTTTCACTGATCGAACTTTTGGTAGTGATTGCGATCATCGCGATCCTGGCGGGGCTTCTGCTTCCGGCCCTCAACAAGGCCAGACAGGCCGCATTGAACAGTCAATGCCTTTCAAACCTCAAGCAGCAGGGAATGGCGCATACACTTTACGAAGGAGCCTGGGACGGCTGGCTGATTTACGGATGGATGCGCAGCGGCATCTTGTACACGGCAGGACTTCAGGATTCCATGAAATGTTCACTTAAAATATTCGACTGCCCCAATGTCAGGCCGACCGACGGCTTCGTTTATCCTTCCCTCGCACTCAACGAAAGGCTTCACCGGATAGATTATCTTCTGACGCCCGGAAGACGCAATACACAGATCGAAAAGCCTTCAAAAACCTTCCGGACTGTGGACAACGGGTGGAAAAAAGCTTTCAGTGTCGGCTGGGCAAACCGCATCAATACGGCACGGCACAGCGGTCATTTCAATTCGCTTTACGCGGACGGCCATACCGGCGAGTGCAAACATCCGGACTATCCGTATAACGGCGGACGCGGCGTCCTTCTCGAAGGCTTTTCAAACCCATATCTGTAAGGAGACCATATGAAACACATCATTGCATCCGGCATGATCTTTGCCGCGATCGGGCTCTGCGCCGAATTCAAGGCCAATCCCGATCCGGATACCCTCTGGAGCGAGGACGGCAAAAACATTTCCGGATGGGCAAAAGGACTGACTTTTGAAGAAATCAGGGAAGGAGGATTTTCCATCGCGCCGGGAGAAAACCGGGGGTATAATTCAGGGCGCTATCTGCCCGCCTGTCCCGGCCAGGCATGGTTCGTATGTGAAATTACCGGCGTCGAATCGCTCGGCGGCTACCAGGGTTTCACATTCAAAAACGTTTTCGGCATAACGGGAAACATGCAGACAGGCACGTTTGCCGTCCCGTTCGGACCCGCTGCAAAAAACAGTTTTTTCAGAATTGACCTTCACGGCATCAGACTCAAACTCAAATATATGAAAGTCGTCAGAAAGCCGGAAAACCGCATCGAAGCCCGTCCGGATAACGGAAAAATCAAGTATCGCGTCTTTCTGAAGAGTCCGGCGGAGGACGTCGCAATCCGTGTATATGACGGGTACGGCATGCCCGCTCTGCGCATCGGCGGACAGGATAAAATACAGCTCAGACCGGTCGATGAAGCCAGCCCCGTCGAATGGGTCGGGGAATCGGCCGAACCTGCAAAGACAAAAGGCGATACGCTTTTGAAGGCGAGCGTCCTCGGAAGCGATACTCTGAAAACTCCCCTCTGGGGCAAACTGACAGGAAAACAGAAATGATGAAAACTCTTGTTCTGATGCTCGCTGCCGCCGCGTTGGCTGTCGGAGCCGCCGATCTCAAATCCGGAAAGGCCGGAAAGATCACAATCGACGGAATCCTTTGCGAAGACTCGTGGAAGACCGCCGCCGGATCAGGAAACTTCCAGCTGCTGAAAGCCAAAAAAAGCGGCGTCCCGGACATGAAGACCGAATTCAAGGTTCTGGCAGACAGCGGGAACCTGTATTTCGGCATAATGTGTTCTGAATCCGAAATGTCAAAACTCAGATGCGACCTGAAGGGAAAGCCAGCCAATCCATGGAGCAACGACCTGATAGAACTTTTCGTCGCTCCGACAGGAGTCGGCGATGAATATTACCAGTTTGTAATCACGGCCGGGGGCGCAGTCTGGACCCAATATTACGGCGAACACGGGAAAATATGCCCCGATCCCTACGATCCCGACTTCGAATACGCGGTGAAGCGGAACGCCTCAGATTGGACAGTTGAACTGAAAATACCGTTTTCGGCCTTTTACATGACTCCGGCAGGGCGGTGGAAATCGAAATGGCTCGCAAACATCGCGCGGCTCAGGCACGCGCAATATCAGAACAGCACCTGGAGCGCACTCCGGAACGGTTTTCATGACACCGACCTCTTCAACACCATATCCGGCATTCCGGCAAAGCCCTCCGAATGCGATCTTCTCATAAGATCGGCTTCGTTCGCGACCTCGGGAAAGAGTTCGGAAGGTTATTCCGGGACCCTCTCGGCCGAAGTCGTCCTGAACCAGGCTCCCGAAGGGCTTTACACGCTGGAAGCAGCCGGAAAAAAGGCTTCCTCAAAATTGGAAAAAGGTTCCGGCACGCTGGAAATAAAGGATGTTCTGCTGAAAAACAGCGGATTGAACCGCGTGAAACTCACACTCCGGGACGCAGCCGGGAAAATCGTCGCGTCGCGCGGATACCCCGTCCGCATCGATCCGCGGCCGCTTGTGATTTCGTTCACGTCTCCCCAGTACGGCGGAAACTTCTATCCCGGCGACGACCGTTCGAAGTTGGAAGGCACTGTCAAGGTGAACATTCCGGCGAAGGAGATCGTCCTGGAAGCCGCTGGCAGGAAATATGCTCTCCGCATGGAAAACGGAATGGCCCGCTTTTCGGTCCCTCTGACAGACAGTCCGGACTCCGTTGAGGTCAGGGCGTCATCCGGAAACGAGTCTGTTTCGGCAATCGTGCGGACGATAGGCAGCGCGAAAGCATGGATCCGCAATGGTTCAATCATCCTGAACGGCAGCCCGACTTTCCTGCTCGGCTGGTACGGCGCAGGCGGATTTGTCATGTCAAAAGCCCTGCTGGAAAGATACCCCGCCCCGGGGACGAAACATCCTGTCAATCTTCCGGCCCGCATCACTGCGGAACCGGGACGTCTGCTTGGCGGAGACATCGAGAAGGAAGAAGTCGTATTCGACCGTGTTCCTTCCGGAAAGGTGTTCGCCGCATATGCGAAAATGCTGGAACGGAACCGCACAAGTCCGCTTTTTGTCTATTACCTGGCAGATGAGCCGGAATGCCGTGGACTTTCCCCGGTTTATCTTGAGCACCTTTACAGATTCATCAAACAGAAGGATCCGACGCGGCTTGTCATGATCGTTTCCCGGGAACCGCTCCGATACCTGGACTGTGCCGACATCATCACGCCGCATCCCTATATTTCACCGTCCGTTGACGAAAACGGCAAAAGGACGCTCGGCATATCCCTTGCCGACGTCAGAGACATGTGCAGAAGCGTCGCCGACGCAAAACGTCCCGACAAGGCACTCATGCTCTGTCCGCAAGTCCACAGTTACGCGTTCCACAACGCGTATGCCGTCCATCCGACGTTCGACGAGTTCAATCTGTGTGTCTGGGCCAGTGTGTGCGAGGGCGGGCAGGGAATCTGTCCGTATATCTACTATGAACATTTTGCAAGGCCCGGACTGAACTTCGGGGCGGACTATGTCTACACGTCGCTGAATCGTCTGGGCCCGCTGCTGGCATCGGCCGAAACAAAACCGCTGACTGTTTCAGATTCGCGTTCCGTTGCCGGACGCCTGGTCCGTACCGGGGAAAATACACTTCTGATCCTTGCAAACACAGCGCCCGAAAAACGTGAGGTCGAAGTGTCCTCGCAAGCACTGAATGACGTAAAAAAGCTCTTCAGATTCCGCTCCTCCGGTGAAATCGTACCGGAAAACGGGAAACTGAAAATTTCACTTGCCCCGTGCGAAGCCCTGATCCTGACCTCGAAAAAGATGGATTCCGGACTTGAGACTCTCGAATCCGTAAGAGCCCGCATTGCAAAGGCCGAACATGAACGTTCGCACAGAGGAAATATCCTCTTCGGCGCGGGACGTTCCATCGAGCTCAGTTCTCCTCCTTCCCGGCCTTACGATCTGCAGAGTTCCATGGAACAGCAGGACAAGCTGTTCGACGGCATCTGCGATGTCTCAGCCTGGATGCCGCGCAACGTTTCCGGAAATCTTTGGTATGAACTGGCTTTTACAAAGTTCACCCCGCGCTTTTCAAAAGCGCGGATATACGGGAACAACCTCGCTGGAATGACGTTCCGCATCTGGAAGTTCGGAAAATGGATCACTCCTGAAGCAAAACGCACCGATGGCAGATACAGCGCTGAATTTGACTTCGGAAAACTTCTTTCCACCGTAAAAATCCGGCTGGATTTCCAAAACAGTACGGATGTTGAACTTTACGAATTCGAACTTCTGAAATGAATTACTCCGCCCCGGAAGCCCGAAGGACGGCCCGCGTCCCGAAGGGACTGACGCCGTTCCGAATCGGAAACCCGGATAAATATGAAGGATGACCGATTCCGGGGGATACAGCTGCTCACCCCGGCTGTATTCCTCCACTCTTCCAGGGTGGAAACGGCGGGACCGGGCAAAGCCTCAAAAATCGGAAGCCGTCCGGGGGCGAAGGATCAACCCGGAGGAAGAGTCCCGATGCAGGCATTTTCCAAGTTGTCTCAGCTCCGTTTGCGAAAACCGAGAGGGGAAACTCCGCAAGCCCGTTTGAACGCACTGCTGAAAATATAAGGATTGGAAAATCCGCATTTGCGGGCGATTTCCGCTGCCGGTTCCTCTGTCCGGGAAAGAAGTTCCATCGCCTGCTGGATGCGAAGTTTTCTGAGCATTTCCGAAGGCGTAAGTGAATCGAAATGCCTCTTGAAAATCCGGCGCACCGTCTGGCTTGAGACATTGAATTCCATAGAAAGACTTTTTACTGAGACAGGTTCCGAAAAATGATTCCTGATGTATTCGCATATCTTCAGGAACCGCCCGTCTGACGAGGCATCTTCAAGCGGAAACGGCATTCTGCACAGTGCCTCGGAAACATGCCGCGAAAGAATTTCCGCAAGACCTGACACGGCTTCTTCGCAGGGGAAACCCTCTTTCTTCCGCTGCGCTCCGAGAATTCTCACAAGAAGCTCGGAATCGCGTTCAGAAATGCGGAAGATCCGGTTGCGGAGCGGAGCAAGTTTCGGCTGTTCCTCAGGGTTCAGGACAAAGGTTACGGCCGCAAACCGGTAAGGCTCCCTTGAACCGGTCAGCCTGCGCGTCGCGTGAACCTGGTACGGAAAGAACAATGCCCCGTCGCCGGGACACATCGGCAGCGGCCGTCCGTCGAGCATCGTGCGGACTTTCCCGCTCAGAATGATTTTCAGCACAAAACGCCGGTGTGTAAACTCGCCGCTGAGCCCTGATTCGTTTTCGGAAACCCTTGCAAGGATATCGCGCGGCGCAACCATGCCCGGCGCATTCAGAAATGAATTCGTTCCGCCGCTTCCGGAAAGGATCCCGGCCTGTTCAATTTTCCGCAGTATGTTGCATTTTCGTATTTTTACGGTCATAAATCGTATTTCGCTTCATCATGTTTACGGTATATTAACACCGGAAGCACGCAAATTCAAATGGAGATGATAAAATGATTGATTCGGAGACAGTCAAGGCCAAAGCAAGGGAACTCGGAGCCGATCTTGTTGGAATTGCACCCGTTTCACGCTGGGCGAATGCGCCGGAACTGCTGCGTCCGGCCGCACATCTGCCTGAAGCGAAAAGCGTGATCGCGATTGTGATCCACCACCCCGACGCCTCGGTGGAATGGGGCGGACTTCCGAACAGCAATTACAGCGGACCGTTTCAGCTTGGCATGATCCCGAAACTGGACACCATTTCATGGAGGCTTGCAAAGTTTCTTGAGGACGCCGGGTATCCGTCGATCCCGCTTCCCTGCACAGGATTCTGGCGGCATCGTCCGTACAAAAGCATCCCGTCGACGAACACGGCATCGTTCAGCCACCGTCATGCGTTTGTGGCGGCAGGACTCGGCGAATTCGGCTGGAACAACCTTGCGCTTTCGCCGGAATACGGTCCGCGGAACCGTCTTGTGAGCCTTATCACTTCCGCCGAACTCAACCCCGATCCGCTCTATTCCGGCGATCCTCTCTGCGACCGCTGCGGCATGTGCGCGCACATGTGTCCCGGCAAAAACTACCGGGATGAAGTCCTGCTGAAACCAGGGTTCGACGAAGTCAGAATAGAAGACAAGGTGCTGCGCTATGCAAAACTAAACCGGTTCCGCTGTCTATGGGGCGAACAGTTCGCGCTTGACATGGACCGTCTGTTCGACGTCACGGAAAATCTGACCGAAGAGCGCCTCTACGAGATCATCGAAAGCGGCGTGGCGCGTCCGGGCGGAGAGTTTGGAAACTGCTTCCGCTACTGCATGACGAAAAAACGCTGCCGCTGGGACCGCGCCTATTCAAGTGCACCCCGCCGCATCAAGGAGAAGAAAAATGTTCCGCAGGCAGAAATTCTGGAGAATATCTTCGAACTCGCGCGCCGGGGAGGAGCCGACAGAATCGTGATTCAGAAAAACAATTTCCCGGATGCCGCATCAAGTTTCGTGAAAGGGTATCCGGTGGAAAAATTCAACGCCGCGTTTCCGTATGTGATCACGCTCGGGCGCACGCTTCCGGAATATCCGGCGGACGGCGACAACCGCAGATATCTTTCCGTCACCACAAAAGTGCGCGTGGGAATGGCCGCCATGGATATCGCCCGCTATCTCGACGACCTCGGCTTCGAAGCCACGCAGGACTGGACGGAAACCAACAATCTTGCCGCCGAACGCGCCGGATGGAAACGCGATTCCGCCGGCCCGGCCCGCGCGACATCCACGGGCGGACAAAGCTGCTTCGACATCATAGCAGACCGTGCAAAAAAGAACATCGTGATCGCCGGAATGGCCGCTTCGGACGTCGATTCGAACATGAATCCTGTTTCCACGAACTCCCTGTTTACGGACTGTCCGCTTCCTGAACTTAAGAAGAAACTTGAAGTTTCATCCGATTTTTCGCGGAAGAACATTGACCGCATTGCGGTCGTCGCCGCTTCAAAGCTGAAAAATCTCCCCGGAATCATTGATCCCGAAAAACTTCTGCCGGGCTGCAAATCCGTCATGGTCTTCCTCGCAGGAATGCCCAGGCGGATGGTCGAGCTTGCGGCAAACCAGCAGGCGGAATGCGCCATGAGCTATGCCTATGCGCAATATCAGCTGATCCGGGAAACGCTCTGGGCAGCGCATGACAAAGCATCCGAACTGGAAAAACAGGGATTCCGTGCGATTCCCGTCGCCGACATTGCGGAAAATCCGGTGCGCAATCTCGCACCGTACTGGGAGTTCGCATGGGCTCATCTTGGACATCCCGACCTCAGGCAGAACGCGCCGGCCGCCGCCGCTTCAGGGATCGGGGAGATCGGCGACAACGGAATGCTGCTCACGCCCGAATTCGGTCCGCGCCAGCGTTATTCGTTCCTCTTGACGACCGCAGAACTGGAAGAGACTCCGGCATATGCCGGTCCGGAACTCTGCACCCATTGCGGAAAGTGCGCGGAGGCCTGTCCGATGCACGCACTCTCGAAAAGCGCTTCGCCCTATCCGCGCGACGAAAAGAAATGCCGCTGGGAGCGCACTCTCGGAATGGTTCCGGAATCCGGCATTTCATGCGCCGGCTGGACGGTCAAGCCCGGTCCGTTCACGGAGAACGATTCCGAAGCGCTGGCACGCAAGGATCCGCTCCAGCTCAAAGGCTACAAGTATCCAAACCAGGTGGACACCGTCGTGGAGCGCTGTCTCCAGGCGTGTCCCGCAGGGAAAAAATAAGGAGCATGTTTTATGGTTCAGACCTATCATCACATCGGGATCATCGGGTTCGGAGCGCGCGGAAGACAGCTTGCCGACATGGTATCTTCGCAGATTCCGGAATACGGACGCATCGAGGCTTTTGCCGACACCAATGAATCGGCGTTCTGTCTGCCGGATCTTCAGCTCAAGATGCCGTCTGTCCGCAAATATCGCGATTACCGCGAACTTCTCAAGGATCCGGAGATCGACTCCGTCGTCATCACGACTTATCCGGAAAGTCATGCTCAGATCGCCATCGACTCGATCAAGGCCGGAAAAGCCGTGCTCTGCGACAAGCCGGTTGCAGGCTCTCTTTCCGACGCCGAAAAGCTTTACCGGTTCGTGACTTCACACCCGTGCCGCTTCAAGATTGGGCTGAATCTGCCGTATTATCCGGTGTCGCAGGAGATCATGCGGCTGCTTTCGGAAGGAGTGATCGGAAAGCTTCTGTGTCTTCGCGTTCTGTGCGACGTCGGAGCAGAATTCGGACATACCGTGATTCTGCGGAAATTCGCCGGACAGCGCGAAGGTCTTGTGCTCGGAAAACTGACCCACGATTCCGACCTTCTGCAGCAGTTCGCCGGATCATACGCGGAAGAAGTCTACGGCCGGACCGCGAACTTTCTCTGGAAGCGTCACGGCGACAATGCCGGTTCCGACGACACAGCGGTAATTTCGGGCGTGCTCAACAATGGAATTCTGTTTTCGCTTTCGCTCACGAGCTGCGGCGCAGGCTATGGACGCATCATGCAGATTTTCGGCTCGAAAGGAATTCTCGAATCAAACATCAATTCGGACGATCTTGTGATCCGGTTCACGGACGGGAGGACACAGGACATTCATCTGCCGCCGCGTCCGGGGTCGCACCGCGGCGGCGACAAGGTGATGTTCTCCGAGTTCCTGGACTACGCCGATTCCGGCAGGACAGTTCCGGTACAGCCTGAACGGATTCTTTCGAGCATCATGATTCCGCTGGCCGCGATGGAAGGCAGAGCCGTAAAGACAGGGGAATGGTACAGATCCATCCTGAAATAATCCTGATCCCATTTTCTGAATGGCATTTTTTACGCAATGGATCTCTGAGAAAGGATGAGATTGCGCGTTTCAATGTCAGATGACACAGGATGTTTTCACCGGCTCCTGTAATATTTTCTGCACGCGGAAGGAGATTTTCCATATACTTTCTTGAAGGCGCTGCTGAAAGTGAACGGGGATGAGTAGCCGCATTCTCCGGCAATGTCAGCCACTGCGGCATCCGTCCGTTCCAGAAGTTCCTGGGCCCGCTGGAAGCGGAGCCTCCGGATCAGTTCCGCCGGAGTGGCCCGCTGAAAATGGGCGTGGAACTGTCTGCGCAGAGTCTCTGTGGAAATGCCGAACCTGTATGCCAGGACTTTCAGAGAAAGCGGTTCCCGGAGATTCGACCTGAGATATTCCATGATTTTCTGGAATTTTTCCTCCCGCATGTTCCGGATCTGTGAAACCGGGCCTTCCGCTTCCGCCGCCTTTTCCTGAAGGAGTCCGCTCAGAAGCCATACCGCTTTTTCCTGAAGAGGCCCGTTTGTTGATTGAAATCCTGCAATGATTCCGGTCAATGCCCTGATATTTTCCCGCGTCATGCGGAAGATATGATTCCTGAGCGGTTCCAGCCGTTCGGCATCGTCCGCGCTCAGAGTGAATGTGACTGCGGCATAATGATATTGTTCCGTTTCCGGTCCGGCTTCCCTGGAAAGATGCACCTGAAACGGGGAAATAAGAATGCCTTCGCCCGGATTTATCCTGCTGGAATGTCCGTCGAGAAGAATCCGGATATGTCCCTGCAGAACAGTCTTGAAAACGAACCGCTGATGCACGAATTCACCTGAAAGGTCGTCGCGTCCGGAGGAATGCCACGCAATGACATTTTGAGGATGCACCAGGTACGGCGCGTTCATTCCTTCGGAAAAATAACTTCTGATTCCGGCGCATCCCGGGACCAGGCCTGCGTTCTCGAAAATCCTTAAAATGTGTGATTTTCGCATATTCGGGTTGATTTTTATGATTTTTTTTCAGGTTGCTACAGGTATATTATAGCACAAAAGGAAAAAAGCAAGCGGATATGTGCAGAAATAACCCGCCGAGGAGATGAAGAATGAAACTTACCAGTGCGGCCGTGAAAAAATTTGCAAAGGCGTGCGGCGCAGATATCTGCCGCATCGGCGACATGAAAAACTGGGAAGGCGCGCCGAAACAGATGGATCCGCGCTATATCTTCCCCGATGCGAAACGCATCATCGGGCTGGGATTCCGGATTCCCCGCGGATATCTCCGCGGAATCGAGGAGGGCACTTTTTTTTCCATCTACGAATTCATGGGATATTCGGGAATGAACTGGCGGTATATGCCGCATGTCCTGCGTCAGATCGTGTGCTTCATTGAAGACCACGGTTATGAGGCTGTCCCTCTTCCGAACTGGGATGCGTTCAGCTATAACGGATATACCGACTATCCGAACGAGGGCCATTCGGGGCGTCCGTTCCGGAGCCGTCCTGTGGCGGAAGGACTTCCGTCTCCCGATGTGACAATCAGTTTCCGCGTGGCTGCCGTCGTCTCCAATCTGGGAGAAATCGGCTGGAGCAAGATGATTCTAACTCCCGAATTCGGCCCCATGGTGCGCGCCGTGTTCATCATCACGGAAGCGGAACTGGAATGCGATCCGCCGATTCTGCCAGGCACGCTCTGCGACCGCTGCAGGCTGTGCGCCCGTTTCTGCACCGGCCATGCCATTCCGATGAAGGACAGCGTCAAATTCAAGGTCGGGGATATTGAAGTCGAACACTGCAACCTGAACCTTGCACGGTGTTCAAACGCATACAGCGGGGGAGTCAAACGCTTCAATCCGTTCTGGGATCCGAGGATCGAAATACCGGAGGAGCGTTTCATGAACACATACCAGTCCCCGGAATATTACGGTTCCCCGAAAGGAAACGGCGGACCATGTCCGCATATCATGCATACACGGAACAATCCGGCGATCGAGGGCGGACGCGGCTGTATCCGCGCATGCTATGCGCATCTGGAAGCGGAGGGGAAACTGACCCATAAATTTGTCAAGCCCTTCAAGCGCCACAAGGAATGGACTCTGGACTGAAATGAACGGCTGTGTACGAAACGTTGACTGTTTTTTTCAGAGATTCGGGGGTCCATGGGAAAAAACGGAGGTTTGCCCCATGGTCGACATGCGTCGACAAAAAACAAGCGCAAAAATTGAATTTTTGCGCAGGGTGCAGGGCTCT
>CAZHPP010000016.1:0-18183 GCA_964534535.1 uncultured Victivallales bacterium
GAGCGCAAGGGTGCGTTCGGGGGGGAGCGCGTCGCCGAGCGCAAGGGTGCGTTCGGGGGGGAGCGCGTCGCCGCGTTTCAGATGTTCTTTTTCGATTCCGAGCCGGATGGCTTCGGCGAGTCCGGTGAATTTTTCAGGTTTTCCGCGATTCATGAGAGTTCCGCTTTCGTTCGTGCGGATAAATATAGCGCTTCACAGGAAAAAATCAATAGCGCTCCAGTCATTCTCCTGCGGGACCGCGCTCCGGGAGGATGTCGGATTCATGGAATTCGAGCAGACGGTCAATGTAGCGTTCGACCGTTTCATAGACGAAGATGTCCGGCTTGAACTCGTTGATCATGCGGCGGTTGTATTCGGACTTCCAGAGGAAGACCATGCGGGAGCAGTACGGGCTGATCCATGGGCGTATTCCGGCGCAGAAACTGTCGCGCGTGAAGAAGATCACGGGGGCACCCGGCTTTCTGGAGCATTCGATTTCACACCAGCCGTAGAAGTCCGGTGCGGAATCCCATAGCTTGAGTTCTTTCCCGGCTTTGAGCATATAGACGGGTTCCAGGTATCCGGCACGGGGCAGTTCGAGCATCCGGACCATGTCTCCGTAAAGTTCGCCGTTTGTGCGGACCTGAAGCGATTCGACGGGCGGCATGCCTGCCGCGGCCTGAGGAAGAATGACCTTGAGAAGGGCCTTCGCGGCGACGTAGGCGCCGAGATCGTTCCAGTGCGTGTCCGTCCTGAAATAGAGCGGAACGGAGCATTTCCCGCGGACTTCGCGAAGCTCGGATTCGGGATAGACGACCGGAATATCGCTGTGTTCCCTCACATATCTGACGACCTGTCGCGCGCGGGTCATGACGGAATCGTCGGGCCTCCGGAACGACGGGGGCAGGAAGTCGCCGTAGACGGACTGCTTGTCCGGCGCGATCATCAGCACGAACCGGATATTCTTTTCTGCAAGGCGGGAACGGTATTTTTCGAGGTTTTCGAGAATGAGCTTCAGCTGGGAATCGGAATACTGAAGCGCGCCGATGTAGTCGGCATACATCATCTCGCCTGTGCCGCGGCGCTGGAGATTCCCGAAAAACCAGCCGTCCTGACCTTCGATGACCTCGCGTCCAGGCTGGATTCCCAGAATTCCGGCCAGTCCGTGATAGATCGCGAAGACGTTCCCCCGGTACGGAAGGCTGTTCCGGTACCAGCGGGAAAATTCCGCTGGAAACTCGGCGGGGGAAAGCAGGTTCAGCCGCGGCCGGGCCGGATCGCTGACCGCAAATTCGGAAAGCAGGAGCGGCGCGCCTGTCATGACCAGGAACACGGCACTGAGCAGCGCGGCACGGCGCGAAAGGAGACGGACCGCGAATTTTCTCCCCGACCGGTCCGCCGCCAGCAGCAGGACCAGCGAGCAGAGAAGCGCGCAGGGAAGCGCGATCAGGAAGGGAAGCATCCGAGGCAGATCGTTGGAGAGACGGAGCCGGAACGCGCCCTGTGCCTCATGCGAGGTCTCAAACCGGAAGGACGAACCATCCGCCGCCGGTTCGAACTTCAGAAACGGATTCGGTCTGGCGGAACGGTAGAATTCCATGCCGGAGAGCGAACCGGAGGAAAAAATGCCTGTGCGCCAGCCCGCGCCGCGGAGCCGGAACGTTGTTCCGGACGGAATTTCAAATTCGAAATTCCGGAGTCCCGAAAGCGGAATCTCGAATGCGGCCGTGCGGAATTTGGAATCCGGCACGGAATCGAACCGGCAGAGCACCGGATTCTTCCGGTCCGGACTTGTGCCGAACGGAACCGATGGAAAAAGCTTCATCTCGAACGGTTTTGAGGCGGAATATTCAAAGAGGATTTCCGTCCGGACGCGGAACATCAGGACCAGGAAGAGCGCCGCAAAAACGGCCGCCGCCAGAACGAATGTCAGAATTTTTGCTGTTTTGCTCATGAGTTCAGAACCTGAAGTAAATGAACGGGTTATACGTTCCGGCCACCAGACAGATCATGGAAAGGAAGAGGAGCGCCGGCAGCACCAGGAACTCCCACGCGCCGACCTTCGTTTCGTCGAAGAGCGCGGCATGGAGTTTCGGGCAGAGGGCCTGCAGCGGACCGCAGAGGATCACGGCCAGTCCGAGAATGACCAGAACCGGAACCGGGCACACCGCGCTGAATCCGTAGGGCGACCCGTGAACCGTGAACATCCGCCGCAGGAACGTCCAGCCGGAGGAGAGGGTTTCCGCGCGGAACAGCACCCAGCCGCACACCAGCATCAGCGCCATGTAAATCCGGGAAAGGACCGTGAATGCGGGCTTCGCAAGCCATTTGCCGAGGAACGCGCGCTCCAGCAGGATGAATGTGCCGTGCCAGATTCCCCAGAACACGAAGGTCCATGCCGCTCCGTGCCAGATTCCGGTGGCCAGAAAGACGATTGCAAGGTTCAGGTATGTGCGGCCCTGTCCGCGGCGGTTTCCGCCCAGCGGAATGTAAAGGTATTCCTTGAACCATGTGGAAAGCGAGATGTGCCAGCGGGTCCAGAATTCGCGCACGGACCGCGAAAGGTAGGGATAGTTGAAGTTTTCCAGAAAACGGAATCCGAGCATTCTGCCGAGGCCGATCGCCATGTCCGAATAGCCGGAAAAGTCGAAATAGATCTGAAAGGTGTAGCAGAGCGCGCCGGTCCAGGCGAACGCCGTGCCGAGGGAGCTTTCCGGCATGGTGAACACATAGTCCGCCACGGCGGCAAGCTGGTTGGCGATCAGGACCTTCTTCGCAAGGCCGAGGACGAACCGGCGGACGCCGTAGGCGAAGTCGGCGGCGGTGATGGTGCGTTCGTCCAGCTGAAGCTGAATGTCGTGATACTTCACGATGGGGCCCGCGATCAGCTGCGGGAACAGCGCAATGTAGAGACCCAGGCGGAACGGGCTCTTCTGGACTTCGCAGTCGCGGCGGTAGACGTCGATCACATAGCTCATGGCCTGGAAGGTGTAGAAGGAGATGCCGATGGGCAGCGCGATCCGGGCGAAGCCGCGGATCGTTTCCGGGAACATCCCGTTCACGGAATCGACGAAGAAATTGGCGTATTTGAAGTATCCGAGCAGCGCCAGGTTCAGGATGACGCAGAGCGCGACGGCGAGTTTCCGTCTTGCGCCTTCGGCCGCGGCGACGGCAAGGCCGCATCCCCAGTTCATGAGGATGGAAAGGATCATCAGGAAGATGTAGCGCGGTTCGCCCCATGCGTAGAAGATCAGGCTCACGAACAGCAGGAAGCCGTTGCGTTTGTCCTTTCCGATCAGCCAGTGCGCCGCCAGAACGATCGGCAGAAAAAACCACAGGAACTCAATGGAGCTGAAAAGCATTGTACTGTTTTCTCCGGAATAAAGTCCGATAATATATCCGTTCCGGGGGGAAATGTCAAACGGGGCTTCCCGTCTTTTTGCACAATATCCGATTGACTTTCCGCGTTATGACAGATATATTACATTTTCAATCAACCCGGGAATCCTCATGAAACTTTTCACTGCATTGATCCTTTCCTCGGCCTTTCTCACCGCGGCCGCCTCGCCTGTGTTTTCCGGAACAGCGGGAAAAAATCCGCTTTTCTGCGGATTCGGGGAAAAAGTCCGTTTCACGATCCGCCTTCTGGACCAGGGAAAGCCCGTTGCGGGAAGAAAACTCCAGTGGACCCGCGTCGGCGACGACGGAGTCAAGGCCGAAGGCTCCGCAGTGTCCGACTCTGAAAAGCCGCTCGTGATCGAAACCTTGATCGGCAAGCCCGGATTCGTCCGGGTCCGCGTGGTCGCGCTCGCGGAAAACGGGAAGGACCCCGACTTCGGGATTCCCCCCTACGAAGGCGGCGCGGGCGCCGGGATCAGTCTTCTGGAACCGGCCGGTTCCTCGGAGCCTTCCGATTTTGACTCCTTCTGGGAGAAACGGAAAAAACTTCTGAAGAACTGTCCCATGCGCAGTTTCCTGCGTCCGGTCAGGGAGGCGCCGGAAGGGTTCGTGGTCTATGAATTCACGGTGAACACGCCGGGGCCGTATCCTGCCACGGGCTACGTCTGCATTCCGAAGGGCGCAAAGAACAGATCCCTGCCGCTTTCCGTGATGTTTTCCGGGTATTCGCCCGTCCAGTCCGCAATGATGCCTCCGGCCGAAAAGGGCGCTGTCACCGCGACGGTCAGTACCTTCGGCCTGCCCAACGGAAAAGACGACAAATTCTACCGCGACGCGGCGGCTATGTTCCGGCTTCACAATTACGGATTCACGGACAATGCGGACCCGGAGAATTCGTTCCTCGGCGCCATGCTTCTGCGGGACCTCCGCGCGCTCCAGTTCCTCAAGACGAATCCGGTATGGAACGGCAGAATCCTGCGCGTCTCCGGAGGAAGCATGGGCGGAATGCAGGCCCTCACCATGGCGGCGCAGGACCCGGACGTCACCTCCTGCGGCGCCGGAGTCCCCTGGCTCGCCGACCTCAGGGGCTTCACGATGGGCCGGATGCGCGGACACCACCCCGACTATTATGCCGCCCTCGGATACTACGATTCGATCAATCAGGCGAAGCGGGTGACGTGTCCCACGGAAATCGACGTCCATCTCGGCGACGGAATCTGTCCGCCCGCCGGGATTCTGCTCCTCTACAACGCGCTGAAATGCCCGAAAAAGATCACGTTTGTCCAGAGCGCCGGACACGGCACCATTGCGCCCGATGCGGAACGGTTCGAGTTCCGGGGGCCGGTCGTTCCGCAGAAGACGGCAGCGTCACTTCCCGGCAAAACGCCGCGCGATTGAACGCGCCGCCAGCTCCAGCTGGGCGTGCGTGTGCTCTGACATCAGGGCCGCGCGGAGACGTGCCTGGCCTTTCTTCACCGTGGGGAACCGGATCGACGAAATGAAAATTCCATCGTCCAGCAGACCGCGGGCAAGTTCGAGCGTGCGCGCCTCGTCCCCCACAATGACGGGGACGATCGCGGTTTCCGACTGCGCCGGGATTCCGTTTCCGGAAAGGATCCGGCAGAAAAATTTCACGTTTTCGCGGAGCCGTTCCACGCGCTGCGGTTCGGATTCGATGATCTCGAAGGCCTTTTCCGCCGCCGCGACCACGGAGGGCGGAAGCGACGTCGAAAAGATGAAGCTCCGCGCGCGGTTGATGAGAAAATCGATCAGCAGGCGGCGTCCGCAGACGAATCCGCCTTCGGCGCCGATGGCCTTGGAAAGGGTTCCCATCCGGATGTCCGGTTCCGTTTCCAGACCGAAATGTTCGCAGACGCCGCGCCCGGTCCTGCCGAGCACGCCCGTCGCATGGGCTTCGTCGATCATGGAGAACAGCCCGTAATTTTCCGCAATTCCGAGCAGCTCCGGAAGATTCACGATGTCGCCGTCCATGCTGAAGACGCCGTCGCTCACGATCAGGCCGGAGGACGGGGAGACGGCGCGGATTTTTTCCTCCAGGTCGCGCATGTCGTTGTGGCGGTAGACGACCGTCTTCGCGCGGGAGAGCCTGCAGCCGTCGATGATGCTGGCATGGTTCAGCTCGTCGCTGAAGATGAAATCATTGGCTCCGCAGAGGGCGGAAATGATCCCCGTGTTTGCGGCGAAGCCGGTGTTGAAGACGAGCGCGGCTTCCGCATGCTTGAATTCCGTGATCCGGCGCTCAAGCGAATCGTGAGGCGGCAGGGAGCCGGTCGTCAGACGGGAGCCGCCGGAACCGGCGCCGTATTTTTCCAGCGCTTCGGCGGCGGCCGCCTTCACGCGCGGATCGTCCGCCAGCCCCAGATAGTTGTTGGAGGCCAGCATCACATATTCTTTTCCATGGAGCACGGCGGTAGGCCCGGGCGCGGATTCGAGCGTGGTGACGTGCCGGAGCAGGGAGTGCGCACGGAGAAATTCGAGCTTGTCCGAAAGCGCTTTCCATTTGTCCGGAAGCGGCTTCGCAAGATGCGGGACGTTCCGCACGAGGACGGGTTTGTTTTCCAGAAATTCGATCGTCTGCGGAACGTCTCCGCGGCGGCCGGTGTAAAGGAAGATGCGTCCGCCCTTCGGCGAACCGGTTTCCTTGAGGTTCGTGATGCGCACATAACCGAGTTCGCGGGAGGCAATGTATCCGGTCGTGTAGTCGGGGTCGTCCGAAATGCAGAGTTCTGCGGCGATTCCGGGGGTGTTGGCGACTTTCGTCGCCAGCACGATTGCCTCGGCGAAATGATTTTTCGCGGAATCGGGACCGCAGAGCGGGGAATCGGCGGAATCCATGTAGGTGGCGCGGACCCCGCGCACCTGATCGGGTTCCAGGCGTTCGCGCGTCTTTGCGTCGAGGAGAATTGCGCCGCGCATTCCGGAACAGCCGGAAAGCATGTCCACGATTTCGGGAGCGTGGCCGATTCCGAGTCCGGCCAGAAGTTTTCCGAGTTCGGACAGGGCCTCTTCCGGAGAGCCGCAGCGGATTTCCCGCATCGGCAGAGCATCGAGTTCCAGAAGATTTTCCGGCGCGACGCTTTCGATCTTCAGGTTGATGAAGTCGGGTTTGCCGTTGGCGTGGTGGAGGGCGCGCTCCAGCAGGGCCCCGGAAAATGCGGAAAGCGATGTTTCCGGCAGCAGCTTTTCGGCTCCGGAGATATGGCGTCCGGCCTGGGACGCCCTCATTTTCAGACTGAAGAGTTCTTTGCTCATGCTTCGGCCAGACGTTTCATCGCGGAGGCGATCTGTTCGAGTTCGGAATCGGGCGTGATGTACGGCGGCATGGTGTAGATGAAATTGGCATAGGGCCGGAGCCAGACGCCCGTCTCCAGCACGATCTTCTGCGTGGTTTCCGGAGAGGGAATCTTTCCGACCTCAAGGACACCGACGGCGCCGAGCACGCGGACGTCCTTCACGTTCGGCAGGGCGCGGCAGGGTTCCAGCTGCTTCTTCAGCACGGATTCGATCCGCGCGACGTTCCCCTTCCAGTCGTAGGACGAAAGCAGTTTCACGGAGGCTTTTGCGGCGGCGCAGGCGAGCGGATTCGCCATGAACGTGGGGCCGTGCATCAGGGCGGGGATCGGGTCCGCGATCCTGGCGGAGGCCACGGCGGCCGCCAGCGTGATTTCGCCGCCCGTGAGAAGCTTGCCGATGCACATGATGTCCGGCTTCACGCCGGCGTATTCCTGCGCGAAGAGACGTCCGGTCCGGCCGAAGCCGGTGGCGATCTCGTCGAAGATCAGCACGATCCCGTGCCGGTCGCAGGCCGCGCGGAGCTTCCGCAGATATTCGGGATGGTAGAACCACATGGCGTTCGCGCCCTGGAAGACCGGTTCCACGATCACGCCCGCGATCTCGTCGGCGTGCCCGTCCAGAATCCGGTCCATGGAGAGGAAGAAGGAATCATTCCATTCGCCGCCGAAGCGGCACGCGGGACGTTCCGCAAAGAGGTTCTGCGGCAGGAGCCCGCGGAACAGAATGTGCATGCCGTCCGGATCGCTCACGGACATGGCGCCGATGGTGTCGCCGTGATAGTCTCCCTTTAAGGAGACGAAGCGGGAACGGTTCTTGAACCCGAGCGCGTTCTGGTACTGGACGGCCATCTTGAGCGCGCATTCGACCGCGATGGAGCCGGAATCGGCGAAGAAGACCTTGTCGATGCCCTGCGGAAGGACCTTGAGCAGCTCTTCCGTGAGCTCGACCGCGGGCGCATGCGTGAACCCGGCGAACATGATGTGCGGCAGATGAAGCGCCTGCTCGCGGATCGCCCCGATGATTTCCGGACGGCAGTGGCCGTGTCCGGCGCACCACCAGCTGGAAATGGCGTCGATGAGTTCCTCGCCGCTTTCCAGACGGATGTGCGTTCCGGAGGCGGATTCCGCGGCGTTGACGGGCGGGGGAGTCTTCGTTGAGGCGTAGGGGTGCCAGAGGTTACGGCGGTCGGTGGAAAGATTCATGGCTCAGTCTCCGAAAATGGCGGAAAAGTCGACGGCGGGCGGATTTTCCGGGTCGATCCTTGGAATTTTCACGAGCGGGACTTTGGTATAGCGGCGGGTCATTTCGGCGGTGTCCTTCGAGATCACGGGGTCTTCGCCGGGGGACCAGTTGTAGACGACTCCGCAGAGGGTCATTTTCCGTGCGGCGAGCGCATCGGCGGAAAGGATGGTGTGGTTGAGGCTTCCGAGCTTGCCGGAACTCACCAGAATGCACGGCCAGCCGTTCTTCGCGGCGAAATCGACCGTGAGCAGGTCTTCCGTGAGCGGGACTGCGAGCCCGCCGGCGCCTTCGGCGAGCACGACGTCATAGCGTTCCGCGAGTTCCGCCACGCTGGAGGCGATCTTCTCCACGTCGACCGTCTTCCCCTCAAGTTTTGCGGCGAGATGCGGCGAGGCCGGAAAATGGAAAATCTGCGGGGCGGTCAGAAACTGCGAATCCTCCGGAAAGGAGATTCCGCCCATGAGCTTGCGGTGGAGGTCCAGGTCCTCGGAAAAGCCGTCGTTGCCCGTCTGCACGAGCTTCACGGTGATGGCGTTGACGCCTTTCGAACGGAGATACTTTGCCATCAGTCCGGTGGCGATCGTCTTGCCGACCCCGGTGTCGATTCCGCTGATGTAATAAATCTTGTGCATGTTCAGAACTCCTCAAGCTGGGAAATCAGTTTCAGATCGTCCGGAATTTCGCGGCCGCGCGTGGTGAGATAGCCGCCCGTCATGAGCGCGCTGAGTCCGGAAAGCATCAGCAGACCCTGGAAATCCTTCATCACGGTTTCGCGTCCCGCGCAGAACTTGAGCATCTTCGAAGGCAGGATCAGGCGGAAGATCGAAAAGATCTTCGCAGTTTCGGCGGCGGCCAGAATCGGCTGCTTTTCGAGCGGGGTGCCCTTGATTGGGAGCAGGACGTTGAGCGGAGTGCCCTCCACGTCGAGTTCGCGGATGGCGAACGCCATGTCCACGCGGTCCTCCCAGCTTTCGCCGAGTCCGAAAATGCCGCCGGTGCAGTTCGTGATTCCGGCTTCCTTGAGCAGACGGATCGTGGCGATCTTGTCTTCGATCGAATGGGTGTCCGCGATCAGCTTCGAATAGCTTCCGGGGCTGGTCTGGAGATTCATGTTGTAGCGCCAGACTCCGTGTTCCGCAAGGAGCTTCACGCATTCGCGGGAAAGGATTCCGAGCGAAACGCAGACCTTCAGGTCCGGGAGTTCGCGGCGGAGGAGATCGACCGTTTCGAGGATTTTCATGAATTCGGAATCGGGCTTTCTGTAGCCCCAGCCGCTGGTCACATAGCCGAACACGCGGATTCCGGAGTCGTAAATCTTTTTTGCGGCGCGGAGCACTTCGTCCGGCGGAAGCAGCGGATAGGTTTCGATTCCGGTGTGCCAGTGCGCGCTCTGGGCGCAGAACCGGCAGTTCTGCGCGCAGCGTCCGGACTTCGCATTGACGATGGAGCAGGAAAGGAATTCCGGCGCGAACCTGTGCCGGACTTTGTTCGCGAGGGAAACGAGGTCGAGGATGTCGGGACCGTTCACTTTGCGGGCGAGATCGAGCGCTTCGGAACGGGTGAGGGCGGAGCCGTCGAGCACCTTGTATGCGGCGGCGATTTCAGGAAGGATATTCATGATGCGGTTCTCCAGAAAAGGTGAATCAACAATATACCACGTTTTCCGGGATTTGCAATCATCTTTGACAGCCTGCCTCCTTTCTGGCGGATGGAAGGTTCAGCGGGTGGATTTTTTCGCCGGATGTGCTATAATAATGTACAAACAGAAAGGCAGACGATGAACAGGAAGACCTGTTTTTTTACAGTGCTTGCCCTTGTGCTGCTGATCCTTTCGCCGTATTTCGTGAATCTTGCCGATGCCTTTCGTTCCAGGGAACCGGAAGACAGCATTTCCGATATTCTTGAGATGGCGACGGATCCTTTCTTGTGCCGGAAAAAACTCATTCTCAGATGCGCCCTCAACCAGCGGAAGATCGGAACGGCGGTCCTGCTCTACCTGGAAGACAGCGGGGGAATCCTTCCGGCCCGCCTTGAAACAGCGGCGAAATGGGACGACAGACTGACTCCGGAATCGCTGCAATGTCCTCTGAGCCATGCAAAGTACATTTTCCTCGTTCCGGGACTCGATACAAAAAAAGTGAAGGCGCAGGAACATTTCCCGATCGTTGTGGAAGTCCCGTCGCCAAAGCAGTATTCGCCCTGCGCGCTTTTCCTGGACGGACATACCGAACTGCTGATCGGGAATTTCAAGACTCCGGAGGATGTGAGCGCTTATCTGATGGAAAAACATCAGCTCTGCGAATCCGACCGGAAACTTCTGCCTCCGGCCTTTCTGAAGAAATGATCCGGATTACTTCACGTCGAAATCGAAGAACGTTTCCGGGTACGGTTCATCCTTCAGCTTGAAATGCCACCATTCGCTCTGAATCGTTCCGAAGCCGCAGGAAACCATGGCGTCCGAAAGCATCTTCCGGTTCGCCTGCTGTTCCTGCGTGAGTCCGGGTGCGCCGTTGTGCGAAATGTCGTCGAACAGGTCGAACGTGCCGCCCATGTCGACGCTCATGCCTTCGCGCGTGACGAGCGTCAGATCGACCGCGCTTCCGCGCGTATGCGCCGACTTCGGGTCGATGTAACGGCCTTCGCGGATGGCGGATTTCGCAATGCGGGGATAGAACGAGTGGTCGCCGGGGTCCGAAGGATCGTCCAGCCAGCGCATGAAGCATTCGAGGGCCTTCAGCGGACGGTATGCGTCGTAGATGAGAATCCGGAAACGTTTTCCGCGGAGGATTTCCGCGGCGCGGGCCAATGCTTTTGCGGCCGGGATCGTGAGCATGGGGACGGGCGCAAGGTAGCCGTCGACGCGCTTCCCCGTGAAATTGTAGTCCGAATGGTAGCGCATGTCGATCACGCAGTCCGTGACGAGTTCGGAAATGCGCGCGAAGCCGGAGCAGTCGAGCTGTTCCGGCGTGCGCGGAGCAAACAGAAATTCCTTCATTTCAGTTCCGGTTCCAGCCAGGAAAGGATTTTTTCCCTGAAGACGTCCACGGGAACGGCATGGTCGATGCGGTCGACTACAAAGTCGAGCTCGCGGAGAACCTTGTCGATCTCTGGGCGGAAGCGCTGCGAGATGTCGGACATGGTGACGGCTTCGCCCCTGTTCAGCATGCGGATGATGCGGTAGGCCACAAAGACGCCGCTCGCGGTCTGCCAGCAGGTGCCGTTGGACCCGAATTTCCGGTACATCTTCTGGTGGTCGCCGCGGTTGCGGACGTAATAGATGTTGTCCGAATAGTCGTAGAAGAGCATTCCCACGGAATCGAGCCCGCGGATGTCGTGGAGGACGGGGAATTTGGCCACGTCGTGACGGGTGAGCTTCCCGACCCGCGCCTGCAGGTAGCTCTGGAACTTGACCGGAGCCTGATAGAGGAACGCGAGCGCCTGACAGTCGGGCGAATTGCGCACGATGTTGAACGTCTCCTCGTGGGGGATCACGCAGTATTTGCGGAGCACGCCGTCGGTCTTGATTTCGATCGGCTGGCGGCCGCGGAGTGCTTTGGCGAAATTCTTGTACGGATTGTTCTGCAGGGTGACGATCTTCGCGGCGAGCACGGATTCGAGGAAGTAGGAAAGCGGCGACCAGGTGCAGAAAATTTCATCGCCCTTTTCGGCGCTGTCGTATTCGAATTCGATCGCGACGTGGCGTCCGGTCGGCTTGTTGCAGAAGTACATGTGCTCGATGATTCCGGGGTTCATTCCGAAGCCGAACATGGCGCGCGCCGAAGGCTTGGAACGGATCATGTCGAGATAATGGCTGTAGTAGACGGCCGGCTCGACGTTTTCCGGAACTTCGATGATGTCGTCCTCGAGCGCGGCGTCGATGTAGTCCACGCCGAGGTCGAGGCAGAACGGGATGATGTCGCAGGACTGCATTCCGGTCAGGTTGATCACAAGGTCCCATTTCCTGGGGGTGTTCCGCAGAAGTTCGCGGCAGTCCTGTCCGTTCCGGATGTCGCACACGGTCAGGGAATCGGGGCATTTCATCGACTTGTAGATGGCTTCGAAAGCGGCGCCGATGCTGCCGCGCCCGGCCAGAAGAATATTCATGAACAGACATCCTCCTTAAGATGTTGAATCAGTTGCAGATGGGCGATAATATAAATGATATTCGCCCGTTTGCAAACGGAAACGGGCGGAAAAGCGGGATTTCTTTCAGACCTGGTGCGAACGGTAGTACCCGTCCTTCATCACGAAGTTCAGAAATCCGATGAAGACCGGAATCGAGATGACGCACAGCGCGGCCGTGGTGTAAAAGACTCCGTCCACGCCGAACCCGAGCACGGCCCATCCGCTGAACACGGCGGCCAGCATCACGCCGATGTTCTGGAAGCAGGAGGCAAACCCGAACACGCTGCCGCGCTTGCGCTTGGGCGTGACCCCGGTCAGAATCTTCTGCAGAACCGGCTGAAGCCCGCCCGCCGCCACGTAAAGCAGGGTCCGGCTCCCGCCGAACAGCCACAGCCCGCCCGAAAGTCCCTGCAGGACCAGCGTAATTCCGGAAATCACCAGAATCGGAAGAATCAGCTTGACGGGGGACATCCTGTCCGCCAGCCACCCCGCGATCACGCCGGAAAGCACGGCTCCCACCGCGACCGCCGCGCTCACGATTCCCGTCCAGTACGCCGCCGTTTCATTGCCCGTGATTGTCTTGATCTTCATGGCGATGTACGGAGTCTCGAAATAACGGTCCAGTCCGAGCAGCAGGAAGAGAAGCATCATGACCCACACGGCATACGTGAACGCCGGAACGAACGGCGGACGCGGCACATGGGCGTGTTTTGTTTCTTCCTTTTTTTCAGGTTCTTCGGAACGCACGAAGTCGTCCTGCGTGAAGATGCAGGAGATTCCGGCAAGCACGTAGAGGACTCCGCAGAACCAGAATGCCGCCTTGTAGTTGAAGTAATAGATCAGCAGGCCGCCGATCACGTTTCCGAGCATGGAGCCGCCCCAGATGGCCGTGGTGAGCACGCCCTGCGCAAAGCCCTGGCGGTTGTCGGGGACCGTCCGCGCAAGGAGCGTCTGGCTGGCGGCGGTCGTTCCGGCGCATGCGGCCGTGATGAACCGCAGCGTGATGAGCATCCATGCCGAATGGACGTAGCCCATGAGCGGGAAGATGAATCCGGTCACGAACGTGCCGCGCAGGAGCATCACGCGGACTCCGTAGCGGTCGGCCAGGACGCCCCACAGCGGACAGAACACCGCGTAGGCGAGCGTGCCGAAGAAGCTGAACATGGAGACATAGATTCCGAGTTTGCCTTCGTCCGTGATTCCGAGCTCGTCCTGCATGAACAGCGGGATGAAGGGGATCATGGCGGCGAATCCGGCCATGACGAGAATCTGGGAGAACCACAGCAGCCAGAGGTTGCGCTGCCAGTTGACGTCGATCATTTTTTGCATGTTTCCTGTCCTGAATGAAAAGATTTTCAACCGGTTCGGATGAACTGGAAATATAGCATGCGGAATGATTTTTGCAACTGTTCAGCGGGCAAAGACCGGAATCCTGCAGCGCGTCCTTTTGTTTTCCCGGCTTCCGCAGATTTTCCCGCACTCAGACAAAGGAATGGTTGAAATCGATGTGCAGTCTTATGCCGCTGTCGTATGCGCGCATGGCCTTTGTCAGACATTCCCTGATATGGTCCTCGTCCAAAGCATAGTTGCGCGGAATCAGCAGCTGAAAATGCAGAATCCCGGACGGCGGAATCTTCTCCAGATGGAAGTCGTAAAGTTTGAACTTGAAGTCGAACTTCCTGACCTCGTCCTCCATTTTCGAGCGCCACCGGATGACCACCGGATCGACGGTGTTGTACGGGTCGCAGTGCAGGACCAGACGGATCGGCATCGTCTGCGCGATCCTGACCTCGGCGGCCTCCATGATGTCATGCGCATCGGAAAGTCTGCTGTCACGGTCCACCTCCGCGTGCGCGGTCGCAAAGTACTGATTGGGCCCGTAATTGTGGATGATGATGTCATGGATTCCGCAGATTCCTTTGCATTCCAGAAGCCTTTTTTTCAGTTCTTCCACCAGCCTGCCGTCCGGCAGAGCCCCCAGCAGCGGGTTGATGGAATCGCGCATGATCCCGATTCCGCCGAAGATGACGAGCAGCGCGACCAGGACGCCGGCGCATCCGTCGATCGGGAACGATGTGAACTTCCCTCCGATGACGGCGCCCAGGACCGCCGTCGTCGAAAGCAGGTCGCTCAGGCTGTCGAAGGCCACGGCGCGCAGAATTTCCGATTTCAGGCGTCTGCCCAGAGCGTGATAGAAGAAAAACAGCCAGACCTTGAAAAACAGCGTCCCGCCGAAAATGCACAGGAGCAGAGTGCCGGCCTCCGGCCGGTGCGGCGAAAAGATCCGCATGATTCCTTCCTTGAGGAAATCAATCCCCACCGCCACGATGATGACCGACACGATCAGGCCTGCGACATATTCCAGGCGGCCGTGCCCGAACGGATGCTCGTTGTCCGCGGGCTTTGCGGAAAGCTTGAAGCCCAGCACCATGATGACCGCCGAACCGGCATCGGAGAGGTTGTTGACGGCGTCCGCGGCCATGGAAACCGATCCTGCCAGCAGACCGATGCTCAATTTAATGATGAACAGCAGCGTGTTGACGGCGATGCCGGTAAAACCGGCCAGCAGACCGTAGCGCAGGCGGACCGACGGTTTTTCCGGATGCTGAGAATCGGGGACAAAAATACGCAGCAGCAAAGCGGTGAGCGGAGTCATCTGACAGGACCTTTTCTTTCTTTTACCGGGTTGTGATCTTCTTTTCTTGCGGCATGAAGCCGGGGCGTACCGTTCACTTTCCGTATTTTCCCAGCATTTCGGAAAGATGTTCCCTGAATTTCGCGCGGAGATCGACTGGTTCCAGAAGTTCGGCGCTGTCCATGCGGGACATCAGCCACGGGAAGAGAATCTCCTCCGACACCGCCGGAACCGTGACGGTTCCGTCTTTGGAAAAGACCTGTTTTGAATGGAGCGGGCGGGCCTCAAGCAGTTCGCGGCTGGTGCGGTCGATGCGGATTTTCACATCGCGGATTTTCTGAAATCCCAGAAAATCGTCCATGTTCACCGTGTGGATGATCGTGTCGTCGGGCGTGAATTCCTCAATCGTGGTTTCCGCGCGGCGGATGCGGTGGAGCGCAAAGGTCCGGGGCTGTTCCTTGAGCCGGCAGAACGCCTTCGTATACCACGAATTGTCGTAAAAGACGAATGTATGCGGTTCGATCTTCCGCGTGGTGACGGTGCCTTCGTAGTCGGCATAGTCGATTTCCACCACGAGATGCTTCTGCCACGCTTCGAAGACGGACATGAAAATTTTCGGGTCCAGGTTCACGAAAAGCCCCGAAAGAATGGAGAGGCTTCCCATGTTCGCCGTGTCGAGGAAGTCTGGATTGTTGTTCTGCAGGAGAAAGTCGACGGCCTCCCGGATCCGGTTCTTGACCGGCGGCGGGAAGATGTCCTCGGCGATCCGCGCGCCGATCACGGCGGCCAGCATTTCGTTTTCGTCGAGCAGCGCCGGCGCGATGAAATCCCAGCCGTGGTGCTTCAGATAATAGCCGTTGCGGAACCGGTCGAAGCCGAGCGGACAGTGAAACTCGGTTTCGAGCGTCTTCATGTCGCGGAGAACGGTTTTCCGGGAACATTCGATTTCCAGATCCTCTTCCAGGGACATCCGGCGGAATTCCGCCACGAGCGACTCGGAATTCGGATAGCGGTTTTCCTTGAGGAGCGCCGAAATCCGCGTGAGACGGTGGAGCTGGGCTTTCTGAAGCGGCATGGAAATCTCTCCTTAAAATCTGTTTTATCTCTGAATAGCACTCATTGCTTCATGGCTTCGGCAATGAACGGTTTCAGGCTTTCGGCCCAGATGCGGTAGCCTTCCGGACCGGGATGACACCCGCCGTCGGTGTAGAGTTTCTGATTCTGGCTGCCGTCGGGGAACAGAAACTCCTGCCCGATGTCGAGAAACACGGTGTCCGGGCGTCCGGCGAGCCGGTCTTTGAGAATCCTGTTCAGCCCGCCGATGCGGCTGAGGAAATAATGATCCGCCGTGTCCGGTCCGCGCGGAAAGACCGCCATGACGACGAGTTTCGTCTTCGGGAACATGGCGCGGAGCTTTTCGACGACGGCGAGCACGCCGGCCGCGGCGTCTTCGGCGGAGTCGCCGGAATAGTTCGGCGTGATGGAGAACTGGTTGGTGCCGATGTTGAGGATTATGAGGTTCGGGGACTGGCCTTCGAGTTCGCCGTGTTCGAGGCGCCACAGGACGTTCTGGGTGCGGTCGAAGCCGAATCCGATGTTGAGGACGGGCAGTTTCGAGTAATATTCGTCCCAGACTTTTTTCCCGTGGTCGATTGTCTTCCATCCGGCCCAGAAATGGGTGATGGAGTCGCCGACGAAGACGATCCTGAATTTATGGTTTCTGACCTGGCCGAGGACCCATTGATGCCGTTCGTTCCAGTCGTAGCAGTCCTGTTCGATTTTTGGGCACGGGATGCAGGTGCGCGGAAGAGCCATTTGCGTGATCTCCTGAATGAATGGAGAAATATAGCTTTTCCGCGGAGAAAGTCAAGCGTACTGCCAGACATCAAGTCATCCATCTCAACGTTTTGCCGTAGACAAATTATATTCTTCCCCGGCATTGTCCGCAAACGCTTGAATTTTCAAAAGGAACTTTGTGCTTTTAAGAAGACTTGCCGTGGTAAGTTCTCCGGGATGTCCATCAATTTCATTGAGAAAATCAGTCAGCGGATCAGGCGGAACCTTGGACGGGAGTGCGATTTCCGATGCGGTTCTGAGACCCTGCAGATATGCAAGTATCTTTTCAGAATAAGCATTGACTTCCGCCATGCCTTTCGTTCCCCAGAAATTGAATCTCCAGTAGCAGGAATGATGGTAACCAATGGAATCCGGAGCTGAATAAGAGACATCGCCAACAACACCGCAGCCGTTTTCCATTTCCAGCATGAACTGAGCTGCATCATGGAAACAATCGCCCTGCGGGACAAACGCATTCCATGTCCGAGCTGAAATCACACGGCTGAAATCGACACCGACGATCCATGGGATAAGATCAATGGCATGGCTTCCGATATCTGTAATTGTCCCTCCCTGCTTTCCCTTTTCAAAATACCATTTTGCACGTGTTGCTCTCATCAGGGGATGTTGGGCTGTAAATTGAATCTGCACAATTTTTCCCAGGAATCCATTATGCACCAGCTCATGCATACCTGCCATCTGCGGCCATGTCCTCATATCGAATAGGCAACCTGCACACAGATGTTTTTTCTCGACAAGGTGTCCGATTAGATTCAAATCCTCCGAAGAAGTACAGAAAGGCTTGTCCGCAATAACATGTTTTCCATGTTTCATGGACTCGATGACCATCGGTCCCATGCGCGCAAAATAATCACCGACGACGATGATATCGGATGGAACCCGCTCAAGCATGGAAATAAAATTGTCATCGGTGACGGTGATCTTCCCTTCCCTGATCAACTGCTGACGTGTTTCAGGGTCTTCTTCGCAGACACCGGAAATCTCCAGTTCGGGGCATTTTTTTACCCGATCCCACAGGGAAAAAATATGCCCATGCCTGAACCCTGCAAATGCAATCTTCCTTTTTATCATGAGTTATCCTGCATAACGGGATGTTGCAACAAGTTTCATGAGTTCATGTTCATATTCCTCAGCATTGATCGGAATACTGACGGCAGCATTTTTCAGAGATGAAAGCAACATTGCGTTTCCCAGTTCAAGTTCTTTGAGAGCTTCTTCTCCTGTAACAAGCGGCTCGGTATTATTAAGAACTGCATCCGCAAAATGTTCAAAGACGGAAGTCGCAGAAAATTCGTTGGAAGGCACAGGAATTTCTATTTTCCAGCCTGGATCGCTGCAGAAATTAAATTCAGATTTCCGGCAAAGCTCTGAAACCGACTTTTCCATCCTGATGAAAGAAAGTTTCCCGTCTTCAAGTGTCAATCTGCCTCGATCACAGGTGACTTCCAGTCTGTTGGTTCCCGGGGCCTCGCCAGTAGAAGCAATAAAAACTGCACTGGCACCGCCGGGAAGTTCCATATATGCAGTCACCTCGTCTTCGACTTCGATGTCATGATATTTTCCAAAGTGGCAAAAGGCCTGAACTTTTTCTGGCATTCCGAAAAACCACTGGAAAAGATCCAACTGGTGCG
>CAZHPP010000017.1:0-17636 GCA_964534535.1 uncultured Victivallales bacterium
CGCTTCCGTTGCCGGAAACTCTGGCCGGCACCACGTTGTCGCTGTTATCTCCGGCGTACAGTCCGATTGCGGTGCCGACCTGTTTCATGTTGTTGACACACGCGATTCCAAGTACAGCGGCACGTGCTTTGTTCAATGCCGGAAGAAGCATCCCCGCAAGAATGGCTATGATGGCAATGACCACAAGGAGTTCTATCAGTGTGAAATCCCGTTCATTGGGAAAGTTCTTTACCTTATCCCCGCACTGAAAACATGGAGCTCAAACTTTCTTTCATCTGTCTCTCCTTTCAAGTATGCTGCCCTTGTTTTTTCCCTTTTTGCGAATAATGGCATTGCCACTTATTCTTTCTATATTTTAAATTATATCCATTTTTCTAAATAAATCAAGTGGCAAAAATGATTTTCTGTCATATTTTGTGGCATATCCACTTAAAGACGCATGGCGAGAAGAATCCCGGGCATCCCAGGCACATTGTCGGAAATTCTGGTGTTCACGGTCATCCGGAGAGCCGGGGTGACTGTCAAGGATATGTGTCAGACTTCCTTCAGTCAGACGACGGATTCGCTTTCGGAAGGAGTAAAGACATGGATGAAAGCGCAGGGATTCTTCGCAAGCGCATCGTACACGACCTTCTGCAGCATGCGGCATGAATAGAGTTCGCAGACAGCTTCTCCGACCTTTCCAGAAGACATTCCGCCTGCCTTTTCGAGCAGGTCAATGGCGCGCGGATAATTTCTGCGAAGTCCCGGCATATGCGGATAAATCGGCGTGGAAAGCGTTTCTCCTGAATTCGTGATCACAGAAGTCTGGAACAGTGTTGAGCATACTGTCGGCGCTCCTCCTGTGTTCTCCAGAAAATGCATCATGGTATTGCTGGCGCGCGATGCGCCGAGCATGAGAATCCGTCCGTCGTGTTCGATCATCTTCTGAAATGGCGATCCCCATCCGGCAGTCACTCTGCAGTGTTCGTGTCCGGCAAGGAGCACTGCGGCAAGCGGTCCTGCGCCTGTGATCGAATGCGTAGGAGAAAGCGAACGGATGCTTCTCTTCCTTTGTCTGAAGAATTCCGTCAGGAATCCGCAGTCGGACGGAGTTTTTGCCGCATCGAAGCAGACTCCACCGGCAGCCATGACATATTCGCCTCCGCCCTGAAAACCGGGCATCAGCAGCGTCCCTTCCGGACCGAGCGCATCCAACAGCGCATCGCAGACTGTTTCGGCACCGCCGGAAACAGGTCCCAGCATGCGCAGTGAGGAATGGACCAGCAGCACTCCGCCGCGGACTACGCCGAGCTGTTTCAGCTGATCTGTGATTGTTTCTTTTGTGGACATGCTCATCTTGATCTCCTTGTTGAGAGCTGACTTCCAGCGGCGCATTGCCTTTTGATGTGAAATGGCCTTTGATTAAAATACTCCCTGCATTCCGTTTTGTCAATACCGGAATGTTCTGGAAAACGGTTTCCGCCGTATTTTCGTATTCAGGAAAATAATAAAAAGTGGCAATGCCACAAAAAACATCTTTTCAGGAAAGGAACTGCTTGACAAGATAAAGAAAATATGGTATAATATAAATAATAAAAAGTGATGCATGTTTAGACGCGGGGGAAATGTGGAATATCCACTTTCCCATCATGGCGGCAATGCAGCATGCACATCGGAGGAAGATATGAAAAAGATCCGGCTGACGGAATGTTTCTTTCGGAAGATGAACTTTCTGAATTTCACACTGATAGAACTCCTTGTGGTTATTGCCATCATAGCCATTCTTGCAGGGATGCTTCTGCCCGCGCTGAATAAAGCCAGAAGACTGGCAAAAGACATAAGCTGCAGGAACAATCTTTCCACCATCGGGAAAGCACAGCACCTATATGCCGCGGATTATGACGAGTATGTAGTCAGGATGAGCATCGGTTCTGTCTACTGGTATTCGCAGATACAGAGGTATATCAGTCCGGATTTTGCAAATTACTGGGATGGCCAGGGAGCAAACGGCGACAGGTATGCGCGGGAAAGGAACGGCAAATATATGTGCAAAGAAAATGTGCTCAACCTCAATGTCCGCACAAATTACGGCTGGAACAGGTATACAAATGAAAGACCCGGATCCGGCACTGATAAATATGGCAGACTTTCTCAGATCAAACGTCCGGGAGCCGTCGTCCTTGCCGCCGATTCCGAATCTTTCCGCATTGACAAGGCGCTTGACGATACAGGCAGTCTGGGAATGATGTTCTGCCACGGCATCAGCGCGAATACGCTTCACCCGCTTGGCAACGTCGATGGTATTTCAATGAATGCTGTCAATCTCCGGATAACGCCCCGTTTTACATGGAGCGACATGCAGTTTTATTTCTTCTGGACTACAGCCAGCTGAAGGCGGCTGTTTCCATGACGGCCGGAAATACGTTGGCTCAGCCTGGCGGATTTCGCCGACAGAAAGGTAAAAAATGAATTTTCATGCGCTCTCTTCAGCAATGCTGGGTGTCGGCCTTTGTCTTTCCGCTGCCGCGTCACCGTTCGCAAGAGTCAACAGGTTCGATGCGAAAAATTTTCCTCCCGACTGGCGGAACGCAGTAGAAATCACAGGCCTTGTCAGGCCTGTGACGCTTGACTGCCCCCAGGAGAGGACCAGCCTCAGGCTCCTTCACGACGGGATTTTCCTTTACGGAGAAGTGCAGTGCGTCCAAAGAGGAGCCGAAAAACTTTCCGGAAGCCTGACCAGAGACGACATCATGCTTTGGAAAGACAACGGGATTGAATTGTTCTTCTGTCAGACTCATGAAAAAATCGTCCATGTCATCATCAACACCGATGGAACAGTGGCGGACATGATACGGGAACACGGGCAGGACGCCTACTCATGGAACGGGACGAGGATTCTCGGTAAAAAGAAATCTCCTGACGGCTGGTCCGCCGTGTTCAGGATTCCGCTCGCCGAATTGCCGTTTGACAGCAATGGAAAGATTTTTTTCAATCTTGTGAGGAACAACAATACAGCACACGAGGCGTCGTCCTGGTCGCCATTGGCCAGACATCTCTGGATCCAGCCTGAGAAATTCGGGACAATTGTCCTTGCGGGGCCATCCGAAGCGAGCTGCGGAGTGACATTCCGGAATCTTCCTGTTTTCAAAACGCGCGGCGTTCTCAGTCTTTCATTTCTTTCTTTGCAGCCTGAAACCGTAAAGATCAACCTGAAAGCAGATGAAAAAACAAATGCGCGCACTTCAGCGCTCTCCGCCGGCAGCGTCACAGAAGAAGACATGGTATATTTCATGTCTGGCGGAAGCCGCACCCTGGAGATGACCGTCCATGCCGGTTCGACTCTTTTAGTCTCCTCCGTGTATGCGCCGACCGGCGATTTCATCAACGTGTTTGCCGAGAAGAATTATTCCCTTTCAACGGTCAGGGAGATGCCTACGCTCATTTACTGGAACAGCATTCACTCGTTCCCGGTGAAAAACGACAACGGCAGCCGGATCGATGCCGATTATGAAATCTGTTTTGACCTTCCTGATGGCGTATCCGTCGAAGGCATGGTGCGCACCGGAGTTTCTCCCCGGGGAAAGAACCGGTTCCTTGCATCCGTCAGGCAGGACAAGGCCTATTCGGCTCCAGACTGGGTCAGGTCTGCGCTGTGTTCAACGCTTCCTGACGGCTCGGAGGGTGAGATTTTTTACCGGGTGAAATGGAAGGATTATCTGCAGAAGGAAGAAAAATTCACGTTCAAGGTCTGCGCATTTAAGCAGGCGGAACCTCCGAAAGAACTGGTGACTTATCTTTACGGCTGTTGTCCGGAAAAAGCCGAGGACGGCGAACTGCTGAGAAAATACGGGATCAATACATTCATGTATCCAGGCTGGAATGCTGCGCTGGTGAAAGACCTCATGAAACGCGGCTTTTTCGTGATCCGCGGCGGTTATTTCTTTCCCGGCGGCTATAAGGGGTTCATCAGCTGGCCGAAGTACGACCGCGCGGCACGCGCGCTGGACATCAATGGAAACACTGTGATCGGTTCGGAGGGAACGCCGCAGTTCTCGCCATCATATCGCGGAAAATATTTTACCGAAGGCGTTCAGCGGGAAAAGGCATTTGCTGAGGCAACCGGAATCAGACATTATGCATTCGATCTGGAAGGATATATCATGCCCAATGCCGCCATCGCCTGTTTCCGTCCCGAAACAGTCGCGCGCTTCAAGAAATGGTTTGCTGAAAAATATCCTGAAACGGAATATATTTCTCCGCTCGTCTTCGAGAAAGAACAGGGAAAGTATCCGGAATATCATCTTCGCTGGATCATGTTCAAGGACTATATCTTTGCGGACTTTTTCCGCGAATTCAGGAAACGGATGGGCGACCCGCGGGACAGCAGATCCGTTCCGTGGAAAGGATTGACCTTCTCCGAGTGGAGTTACGGCATTCCTGAATCTCCGGAGGACATCAACAGGAATATGCGCGGACCGGAATTTCTGAAAGCCGTCACATGGTTTGAGGAGGATTCCTACTCCGGCGCAGACCGCGGGATCAGGGAAATGCTGTATCGTCGGGAGCAGCTGCAGAAACGTTATCCCGATATCACGCTGAAACTGATTTTCTGTCCTTCTCCGGAACGGCTTGATGCCGGACGGCCGCATGGGTATTATTATTCAGCGGCTCCTGTGCTGGATGAGGAACTGAAATATAAGATTTTTGACGCCGTGTCGCTTGGCGCGTACGGAATCGGCATCTGGAAAAACTCGCTCATGACCGCCCGCGCATGGAAAAGCTTCACGGAATCATTGAAGGCGATCCGTCCGGTGGAGAAGCTGATCCGCGACGGAAAATTCATGACGGATCTGAAATGCGACCAGCCGCTTGGACTCCTGAAGGAAGTCCGTCTGTTCAAAAGGACTGTCCTGAAAAATCAGCCGAAGGTGCTGGTCAAGGGCATCCGCTGCGGCGGAGAATGTCTGATATCCGTCTCCGAATATACAGACCTGAGCCCAGTCACCGTCACTGTGGTCTGTCCTGTGAAACGCGCCGCAACTGTGACCGATCTGGAAAGCGGGGAAAAGGTCGCCGATATCTCTCCGGAAACCGGGACTTCCAAGGTGCGCCTTGACAAGTGCCGCTGCCGGCTGCTCCACATCGTGGAGAAGCCGTGAGAAAATTGAAGATGAATACACGCATCATTGAATAACAGAAAGGGTAAAAAGATGAAATCATGTCTTGCCGCTATCACATGCGCCGCATTGACGCTCTGCGCCGCCGGAGGAGAAGTATAGCTGCCGGTGGAAAGACTTGCAGCGTCCTGGGAAAAAGCGCAAAAGGCAGGGAATATCAGCCCGGGGAGCCGCAGTGTTGCAGGGAAAATAGGCGACAAAGTCTATCCTGAGCTTTGGCGGTTCTATTTCATTCAAAGCGGCACCGCTCCGGAGAATTTCGTGCTGAAGCCGCTTTCCGCAGTGCATGAGAAGCCGAATACAGTGATCTTTCTTTCGCCTTCCCATCTTCACTCGGTTACTGTCCCGTATGTTCGGATCAACAGCAATCTTGAAGGCATCGGCACAGCATACGCGTTCAGGAATCCTTCAAAAAAAGCGTTGAATCTGGAAATCAGCGGTGGGCTTCGGCTCTACAATTTCGATCCGAAAGCACCCTTCGAGATCGTAATCTTCACAAAATCTCCGGATGGCGGTGCAAAGACGGTTTTGAGATACAGCGGAGAATCCGATCTTTTCAGCCTTGCCGACAAGAAGGGACAGAAGGAGTGGTATCTCCGGCTGGACAATGATGTCATGTTGAATCCCGGCGCCGAACTCGTGTTCGCCGTCATTGACCGTTCCATCGGAAAGAAGACGATCCCGCACGGACAGGCCGTCCGGCTCTGCTATGATCCAGGCGTGAACAAACCGCAGCAGCTGCCCGGCATCATCATCCGTTCCGAAATCCAATGACAGCTTTTTTATTTCAGGCTCTCCATGCGTGCTTCACGGTGCGGAACGCCAGCTGCATTCCAACCCGCTGACGACTTTATGATCGATTATGAAAAAATGGCGCAAAGTCACGACCTGACTCTGCCGGACTGGGGACCGTATGCGCATGACGTTCAGGCACTTTCACATATTGCCGATGTGAAGCGCGGCTTGATGATGGATTTCTTCATGGTCGCGGGCATTCCCGGGAAAAAGCTTTTTCCCCCTGATCCTCTTCACCATTGCGGCTGTTTCCCAATGGATGCCGATCCGGAATTTCATTTTTTCCGCATTCATCAGGACATGGATGGAATTGATCGGCTTTTTGCGGAAACCTCCTATTCATATATTTCCGAAAATTTCCGGCTTGGGCGCATGGAGATCGTGAACCGTACCGACAGGGCGAGACTTGTGTCATGCTCCTGCTTTGCAAGATTTCCCCACCGCGAACAGTGCGAACCTGTTTTGCCGCCGGGAAGCATCTGGGTGCATGCGTTGGATTATAAAATGATCCATTATGCGGGAAAACGCATGGACACCCATCTTGTCTATGACGGAGGACGCCGAGGCGAAGAACATGATGTTCCCTGCGCCGTAGGCGGACGCTGCGTCGGGTGGCCGCCATATTGTCACAGACCGCCGTGTTTCGGCGAAAACGCAGGAGATTCTCTTGTGTTCGATTTGACGGATGCTCCGGCGTCAGGCAGAATCTGCCTGCGTATAATGGCGGAGAAGGGACATGCGGCAAAAATTGAGCTCGTCACGCCCTCCGGACAGCGCTGCTTCCGTGAAATTCAGGGGACAGGCAATTTCGAAGCAGAAGAATTCTTTCGCGGCAAAGCCGGATGTGGCATTTATACAGTGAAAAGTCTGGGGTGCGCCGGAGGATTCCGCATGGACGGACTCTTCATCCTGCCGGATGCAGCAGTGCCGGACGTGAAAAGCATGTTCCCTCCCATAACGGCAGCGGTCCGTCCCAGGGCGGAAAGTCAGAACTCTTCTGACAGTGTGCTGATCCGGGCACACGGAATGAATCGGAATTACCTTTGCCGCTGGAGCGCCGTGAATGCTGTCCGCAGAGAATACTGCGTAAATGATCTGATCAGTCTTCTTGCGGAAAGCCCCTCTGGAGAGGTTCAGCCGGAAAAGCTTTCCTCAGGCCTTCCGCAGATCGGACTGGATTATTGCTGTCAGATTTCCGAAAAGCCCATTCTTCTGAAGCCTGGCAAACGTGTCATCCGCTATTTTCTCTGCGGCGGAAACCAGGATATGGAAGCACTTCAATGTGAGTTCTCGACCATTGACTGGACTCGGAAAGCGCTTGAGAACTGTTACCTGCGTGCCGAAACATCCCGCTTTGTTCCCAAATGTACGAAAGCCGGCAGAAAATATCTTTTAAGTCAGCGTCTGATGGGCGCAGTGCTGATGACGGATGTCGGTTTTCCCATTCTGTGCAGGGGGAAAAATCTGCGCTGCCATGTCCCCAATAAATATTATTATTCTCTTTACACATGGGATTCAGGTTTTGAAGGACTCGGCCTTCTGGAACTTGACCGGACACGCGCAATCGAAAACTGCAACGCCTATGTCACACCGCCGTCTGACGCAGACTGCGCATTTATTCTGCACGGGACACCGCTTCCTGTTCAAATCTTCCTGTTTGCGGAGATCTACAACCGTGAGCCGGACCGGAAACTTCTGGAGTATTTTTACCCGCGTCTCAAGCATTTTTATGATTTTCTGACCGGCAGAATCGAAGATTCAACTTTTCTGCGCCCATGCGGTATGATCGCCGGATGGGATTATTTCTACAACTCCGGCGGCTGGGACGACTATCCGCCGCAGGCGGCAATCCGCCATGAAAAACGCAATGACATTGTACCTGTGGTCCTTACTGCACATGTCATCCGCTGCGCCTGTATATTGGAAAATTTCGCTGCGGAACTCGGTCTGGAGAACGATATCCTGGAGTTCCGCAGAGATGCCGCAAAATTCGCAGAAACGCTCCAGAAGATATCCTGGGATGCAGAGGAAAATATTTTCAGCTATGTAGTCTGCAATGCAGACGGTTCCCCCAGAGAATTTTTCCGCGATCCGGTGAGCGGCCGCAATTTTAATCTTGGACTTGACGGCGCTTCCCCCCTGATTTCAGGAAACGCATGCACACCGGAGCAAAAGGAAAAATTGATCGCCTTCCTTGAAGCTCCATACAAATGCTGGACTGATTACGGAATAACGACCATCTCAATGGACGCCCCTTATTTCAAGAAATCAGGAGGTTATTGGAATGGCAGCGTATGGATGCCGCATCAATGGTTCTTCTGGAAGGCGCTTCTGGACTGCGGACGTATGAATTTCGCCAGAAAAATAGCGATGACAGCCTTGAATATCTGGGAAAAAGAGGCTCGGAGAAGCCGCATCTGCCGCGAGTATATTTCGCTGGAACATGGAAAACCGTGGGGACATGAACACTTTGCCGCGCTTTCTTCTCCGGTGCTCAGCTGGTTCGGTGCTTATTTCTCGCCGGAACGTCTTACCGGCGGCTATAACCTGTTTGTCCGGGAAAAGAGAGAAACGCATTCCTCGACTGTTTTCTGCTGCAGAATTGGCGGAAACAGAGGCGAGTCATCATCGCTTTTGTTCGTGGCGGGAAATACCCCCAGAACCATTCTCTGGAATGGTGCGGAAAGAACGGCACGGGAAGCAATTCCAGGGTGCCTCGAATTCAAATTGCCCTGCGGAGAGAATGGAATTCTGGAGATCCGAACAAAAAGAGCAAAGGCATAGCATAAAAGCACGCTTCCGGTCACTCCGATATCTGATTGCATTTTCCAATTTGGTATGGCAATGCCGATTACATCAACCCGAGCGGTGCGGGCTGATGTCCGAGCGAACCGAAATTGGAAAATCTGCAGCTGGAAATACATGATATGATCTGATCAATACGGTTCCATTGGGCGCGACTCAATGCGACGGATGACTTTCCCCGGGAGTACGCGGCAGGGGAATTTGTTTCATCATGTCGCCCGCTGAAAAATCCCAGTTCCATGGCGCAGCGCGGTTTTCATCCGGGATGCCGACTGATTCCAAGGACCGGGAAGCGGACGCGGAAGTCTTATTTTTCGGCGGGCGGAACCGTTCCGGAACCGGAGGAGTCGGCAGAACGGAACAGCGTGGCGATTTTTTCAAAGGAGACCGGTTTCGTCAGGACTTCGTCAAAGACGGACATGTCGAAGTTGCTGCGGCTTTCGGCATCGGCCGTGACGGCGATGAAGCGCATGGAGGCGTCCCGGGGATTGCCGCGGAGTCTGCGGGCGAGATCGGCGCCGTTCATGCCGGGCATCCAGAGGTCGGTCAGTAGCATGTCGACCCGGCTGGAATCAAGGACCCTCATGGCCTCGGCCCCGCCGGAGGCCGTGAGGACGCTGATCCCGAGCTTCTTCAGGAGCGCAGCCATGACGGTCACGTTCATGCGGACGTCGTCGACGACGAGGACGCACAGTCCGCTTCCGGAAACTTTTTCTACGGGGATCGCGGCGGCAGGCGCCGGCTCTTTCGCTTCCGGGGAGATGCAGCGGACGCGGCTGAGGGTGACAATGAACTCGGACCCTTCGCCGAGGCGGCTTTCGACCCGGACGCTGCCTCCCATCTGGGTGATCATCCGGCGGACGATGGCCAGGCCGAGTCCGGTGCCGGAGTGTTCGGCATAAGTTCCGCGCATGGCCTTGCCCTGGACGAAAGGTTCGAAGAGCTTCTTCTGGTCCTCCTCCGAGATGCCGGTTCCGGTGTCCCTGACGCTCAGGGAGAGGGTGCCGGACTCTCCGTTTTCCGGGGTAAATCCGGCATGAAGCGTGATGCGCCCCTTCGCGGTGAATTTGAGGGCGTTGCCGATCAGGTTGAGCAGAATCTGGCGGAAGCGCAGCTTGTCAAGGAAAAGGTCCGGCATGGGCGCGATTTCGTAAATGAAATCCAGGCCTTTCGCACGGGCCTGCTGCTCGAAGATGGAGCCCGTCTCGCGGACGATCCCGCTGAAATTGCAGCGGCCGGGCGTGAAGGGCATTTTCCCGGCTTCGAGCTTGGAAAGGTCGAGCACGTCGTTGATGAGGGCGAGCAGGGCGTTCCCGGCGCGGACGATGGACGAAAGATAATCCTTCTGGACGGATTCCCCGAGGGAGCTGTCCTGCAGAAGTTCGGAAAAGCCGATGATGGCATTGAGCGGGGTGCGGATTTCATGGGACATGGAGGCGAAGAAGACGTTTTTCGCACGGTTGAGTTCCTCTGCCTTGTCGAGGGCGTTCTTCAGGATCCGCTGTTCCTCCTCCTCCCGCGCCATGTCGATGCAGAGGCCGATGAGGACCTGTTTTCCGTTCGGGAGCATGACCAGCTTGCGGAAGGTCCGGCAGCGGAAATCCTTTCCGTTGATGAACTGATACCGTTCGGCGGTCTCGAGTTCGGATTTTCCGGATTTGAGGAATCCGCCCTCGATTTTTCCGATGGCTTCGGAATTCTTGAGACCGCAGAGTTCGGCGGTCGTTTTGCCGAGAATGCCGGAGATCGGCTGACCGGTGAGCGCGGCGAGCGCGGCGTTGGCGGCATAATAGCGTCCGCCGTTGTTCAGGTCCTTTGCGAAGAAGGGATACGGCAGATAGTCGACGACGGACTGGAGCATCCGGGAGACGTCTTCCACATATTTTTCCTTTTCGCGGATTTCCGTGACGTCCTGGATGGAAGCGAAGAAGCGCTTCGCCGAACCGGCGGGCCCGGCCATCTTCACGGCATAGAGCTGGAAATAGCGCAGCTTGGAACCGTCCTTGACCCGGAAGGTGCACTGGACAAAATGTCTGCGTTCGGAAACAAGGTCCGAGATCTGACGCTGGTAAAGGGGATAATCCTCCGGGAGCAGCCATTCTTCGGGAGGCACTGGCACGCCGCCCCGCATTTTCCAGCTTGAGGCGTCATGGGGCGGAATGCAGAAGGCCGCATTGGAATCAAGCACGAAATAATCCAGGTGCGAAAGTCCGAAGAGAATCATGTGGTTCTGAATTTCGTTGTCGTTTTCGCTGAGGGTTTTCCGCAGCCGCAGAAGGTATGCGGTCAGCACGGCCAGAACGGCTGTGGAAAGAATCAGCAGGCTTCCGAGCAGAAGGACGGCCGAAGAGGATACTGCGTTTCCGGGAAGCATCATTCCGTCCCTCCCTGCGGACCGTTCGATTCGAAATGCGTCATCAGGTCCGCGTAGTCGATCATTTCGACGTAAAGCCAGTCGAGCACGTCGATTTTCATGAAGAAATAGAGCACGATCTTTCCGTCCGGTTTTTCCAGAAAGAACTGGCCCTGGTGCCGGCCCCACATTTTCTTGAGGAGTTCCGGTTCGGAGAAGGTGCGGAATCTGATTTCCTTTCCCTCCTTGCGGAACGGATAGGTTTCGGAGGTGTCGGCCAGAACGCGGTTGTTCCGGTCGATGAGGTACTTTGCTGTGACGAAGCTGCCGTTGTTTCCGCTGCGCATGAGGAGTTCGATCATGCGGTTGAGGGTGATGTCGATTCCCAGACATCCGATGAAGCGGCCGTGGCTGGTGAAGAGCTTTTTGGAACAGGTGATGACGAGTTCGCCGATTTCGCCGTTGTCGATGTAGGGGGCGGTCCAGTGGGCGCGGCTGTCCGGGGCGGCTTTCGTTTCGAGATACCACGGCCTGCGGCGGGGATCGTAGTCGGCGGAATAGTCGGCATGGTAGGGATAGCAGACGTGAAGCCCGTTTTCAAGGCTGAGGTAGACGAATCCGGCGGAGGGCTTCGTTTTGTTTCGGATGAAGTCAAGCTGTTCCTGCAGCGGCAGCGTTTCAAAATGACCGTCGCCCATGTCCGAAAGCACGATCTGCCGGAAGGCCGGGACCAGCGGAACAAGCTGCTTCAGCAGAAGATCAAGGCTGGAAACCGGGGAGCCGGGCGAAGTCTTGTAGACGAAGCATTTGAAATCGACGGGGATTCGGTAAGCGGCGGAGTAGCGGTATCCGGGCGGAGCGGTTTCTTTTTTTCTGCCGTCGGAATCGCTGTAGAAACGGCATTTTTCAGGCGGTTCCTGCCAGGGCGGCTCCAGAAGCGCCTCGGCCTGTTTCTGCAGGCCGTAGGCGAGTTCGGAAAAGGAACGGATCCTGCGGTCGAACTCCACTCCGGCGGCAAAGCCGCGGGCATGCACGGCCAGCAGTGCGCTGTCCCGCCGCTGCTCCTCCTGCTTGATGGAAAGCGACCGGACCAGGAAGACCGAAAAGACCGTCAGCGCCAGAATGGAAAGCAGCAGGGCGGAAATCAGCAGCGTTTTCCGCTGGCGGGCAAGACTTCTCATGCAGTGTTCCGGAAACGAGTCGGGTTTTGCCGAGGTTTCCTCGTTGTTCAGAAAGCATTGGACATCGTCGATGAGCTCACGGCAGCTGCGGTATCCTTTTCCGCCGGGGGACATGGCCTTTGCGATGACGGCACGCAGTTCGGGGGAAACGGGAAGTCCGAGGAAATCGCGGTGCGAGGAGGGAACGTCGAACATGCCGCCGTTTGTTTCCGGGAGTTTCAGGTAGACGAGTTCGGCAAGGATTCTTCCGAGCGCGCGGAGGTCGCTCTGCTTTCCTGTGGAGCGGGGGCCCGAGATGATGGCGTTCTCCCAGCCCCGGACGTACACTTCGCCGTGTTCCCCGAGGAGGATGCCGGATGCGGAAAGGGTTCCGTGCACGATATTCTTGTTATGGGCGAATTCGACCGCATCACAGATGCGGAGGAAGATGTTCAGCCGCTTCAGCAGATGCTTCGGTCCCCGCTCCCGGAGATGTCTTCTGGAAAACAGCCCGAGAATCGAAACCAGTTTGAGAAGATATTCGCGGAGAGTCCGCCCGACGATGTTCTTTTCAGCAATGCAGATGCAGTTTTCCGAATCGCGGCACACGCTGTAGACCGGAACGATCGCCGGATGGTCCAGCTGGGCCATGATCCGCGCCCTGCGGATGGCTTCGACATCGCCTTCCGCCTCCGCATTCCGTGCAAGTCTTTCCAGGAGCACGATGCGGGAAAGCGCGGCATCCTGGCGCAGGGCCGGGTTTTCCTGTGTTTTCAGCGGTTCGAACAGAAAAGAACTTTTCGGCAGTTCCGGGACCGCACCGGAAATCCGGAGTTCTTCCGAATCGGATTCTCCGGAAGCAAGCGCTATGGCGTCCAGAGTCTGTCCGTCGGGGGAAAGATTCAAGTCTTCTGATGCTGAATGTATTCTGTGTCTCATGGCTCCCTGTTATGTTGTTCTTCGCGGAATTTTATAATATATATTCTCAAAGCTTGAAATGCAAACCGTTTCCGTTTTTTACAGAGTGTTTCCTTTCGGGACCCGGAAAGCATCCGGAAGATGCTGCAGAGAAAAAATAAGCGGCTGCATGCCGGAAAAGTGATGAAACAGTCTGAAAAAAACTTGAAATATTGTTCATCCCGATGTAAATTACACATTTATTTCAGGAGTCCGCGTATGAGATGTCCCAGATGCGCCTGTCAGGATGACAAAGTGATCGACTCACGCGCCTCGAAGGAAGGGGCTTGTGTCCGCCGCCGCAGAGAATGCCTCAAATGCGGCTACCGCTTCACGACGTCCGAAGAGATCATCCCGAACGATCTGAAAGTCGTCAAGCGCGACGGACGCCGCGAGCCGTTCGATCCGGAAAAGATCCGCCACGGCGTGACCATGGCGTGCGGGAAACGGGACATCCGGCCGGAACAGATCGACGCCCTCGTCAATAACGTTTCCAGCTCGATCGAACGCGATTTCGACCGGGAAGTGACCAGCCTGGAAATCGGACTCCGCGTGATGGCGGCGCTCCGCGATCTCGACAAGGTGGCATACGTCTGCTTTGCCTCCGTCTACCGCGACTTCAAGGACGTCAGCGATTTCATCACCGAAATCCGCACGCTCAATAAAAAAACTCCTCCCGAGAAAAAATGAATTTTCTCAGGAAAATTGCGGGGGAGTCCTTCCATAAATCCGTTCAGCTCTTCCGGGAATATGTCGGAGAAAAGGCGTGGATTCTCGTGCTGAGCGTGGTGGTGGGCGTGGTCGCCGGTTTTGCCGCCGTGATTCTGCGCCGCTTCACGGAACTCTGCCGTCTGCTCGCCGGAATGGCGGCCGGAGAAGGCTCCGCCGCATTCTGGATCGCGCCCGCCGTTCCCCTGCTCGGAATTCTTCTCTGCGTGATCATCGTGAAGATTTTTTTCCGGAAGGGACCCTACGACAAGAGTCTTGCCGGAGTCATCAGCGCCGCCTCCAACGGATCGGGAGACATTCCGCCACGCCAGTGCTTCGCGCACATGATTACGAGCGGCATTGCGGTCGGCGCCGGCGGGTCGGCCGGACTGGAAGCCCCGATCGCGCTCACCTGTTCGGCGATCGGCAGCAATTTCGCAAGATTCCTGCGCACCGGCTCGGAAACGCGCACGCTGCTGCTCGCATGCTGCGGCGGCGCCGGAATTTCCGCCATGTTCAACAGCCCCGTGACCGGAGCGCTGTTCGCCTGCGAAATCCTTCTCCCTGCGTTTTCCATTCCCGCTCTGATTCCGCTCCTGATGGCTTCGGCCGGAGGCGCGGTCGTTTCCCAGCTGTTCCGGGATTCCCCGCCGTTCCTTGAACTCACCAGCGGCTGGAACACCATGAACCTGCCGTGGTACGTCCTCCTCGGAATCCTCGCCGGACTCGTTTCCGCCTACACGATCCGGCTTTCCATCCGCATGAACGCGCTGTTCGACAGGGTCCGGAACGTCTGGGTGAAAGCCCTCTGCGGCGGCGCGCTGCTTTACCTGATGTTCCTGCTGTTTCCTTCGCTGAAGGGAGAGGGCTACGGCTTTATCGTGTGCCTGGTGCACGGCGATGACTCCATGGTGGTTTCGGGCAGTCCGTTTTCGGGATTTCTCGGGACGGGCTGGCCGTTTTTTGCGGCATGCCTGCTGCTGATCCTGCTGAAGGGATTCGCATCCGCGACGACAATCGAGTCCGGCGGCGACGGCGGAATTTTTGCGCCTTCGATGTTCATCGGGGCGTTCACGGGATTCTGCGTGGCACGCGGCTTCAACCTTGCGGCCGCCGCGACGGGCTGCGGATACCAGCTGAGCGAGGTCAATTTCCTGGCAGTCGGCATGGGCGGAGTCCTGGCCGGCGTCATGCACGCCCCCATGACCGGAATGTTCCTCATCGCCGAGATGACCGGCGGATACAAGCTCTTCATCCCGCTGATGATCACCGTGGCGCTCGCGTGCTACATTTCCAAGCGCGTCGCCCGCTACAACGTCTACAAGTCCATGATCGCCGTCCGCGGCGGAGCCCCCGAACCCAACCAGACCGCCGTCCTCATGCAGAAGGCGTCCATCCGCGAACTCGTGGAGCACGATTTCATCGCCGTCAAGGCCACGGATACTCTCCGGCGTCTGCTGAAGGTGGTCATGGAATCGCGCCGGAACATCTATCCCGTGCTCGACGATTCCGGGAAGATTCTCGGAACCGTGACGCTCGATTCGATCCGGCGGGTGCTGTGGGACAGCAATCTCTACGACGTGGTCCTGGTCTACGACGTGATGACTCCGGCCGGCCCCGCGATCGACTGCGGCGATTCCATCGCCTCCGCCACCCGCATGTTTGAAAATCTCGGCGTATGGAATCTCCCGGTCGTCGAAGGCGGAAAGTTCCGCGGATTCATCTCCAAGGCCGGAGTCTTTGACAAATACCGTGAAATGCTCCGCAACAAGCCGGAGCTATTCTGACTTAACCCGGAAAGGATTTGCGTTCCAATGTCAATTCAAAACAGCAGTTCCATTTCCGTCATCCGGAACGACGGCACGGCCGTCCCCTTCGACGTCGAGGACATCCAGACCCGCATCATCCGCGCGTGCATCACCGCGGGCGAAACCGAGTCCTGGATCGCCGGCGACCTTTCGCTTTCGATCGAATTCGCCCTGATCTCCTCCCGCCGCACCTCCATCCGCAGCGACGAACTGGACAGCATGGTCGTCCGCGCGCTGGAGGATTCCGGATATCCGCAGATCGCCGCCGACTATCAGCGCATTTCCGGCACGCCTTCGCCCGACCTCATCGAAGTGAGCCGCACCGCGCTGATGCCCGCGATTTCCAAGAACCTCGCCATGGAGGGCGACCGTCTGGAGCAGATCGCCGCGCAGGTCGAAAACGCGCTGAAGACCATCGGCTTCCGGCAGACCACGCTCCAGCTGATCCTGGAAATGGCCCGCCAGTTCCGCGACAACGAACCCGCCCCCGCGTCCCAGAAGTCCGGCGCGCACACGCCGGTCCGGAAGCGTGCCTGCGGCAGCGCGATCGTGCTGCGCCAGCCCGACCTTGTGCCGATGCTTCCTCCGGAAACGGCCCGCATGCTTGAGCTCAGAATCCTGAGAGTCTTCAATATTTCGCGGCTGTTCCCCGTGCTGCGGATCGAGCTTTCGCTTTCCGCGTTTTCCGATTTCTGCGCACTGCCGAAGCCCGTCATGGAACTTGCCTTCTGGAGCGTCTCGCGGAAGCTTTCCGGCGCGGTCGATTCCGTCTGTCTTGCCGCTGACAGATTCTGTTCCGCCCACGGCGAAACAGGCGCCGTGCCTCTGCCGCTCTATCTCGGCGTAAGGGACTCCCTCCGCTTCGGCGTGGATTACATGGGCTGCCAGAAGACGATCGCCCGCGAATGCGTTTCCGGGCTCGTGGGCACGTTCGCCTCCTCGCTCGGGCGTCAGCCCTTCAAGACGACGCTGTAACCGTCTGAGCCGGCCCCTTTTTTCCTTATCCTGCATGAAAAACAGTTTATTTTGCAGAAGGGGGATTGACAAATCCGGAGGAATGGTGTATAATGTATAGCGTGATACAGCATGATTATTCGGAGACGCCATGACCAGACCGCTCAAAAAGAACATGATTTATGAGATGCTGCGCGACGACATCACGTCGGGACGCCTGGCCTCCGGCAGCAAACTGCCGTCGGGGCTCGATCTTGCGAAACGCTGCGGCGTGGCGCATCTGACGGTGCGCGCGGCGGTGAAGCGTCTGGCCGAGGAAAAATATGTGGAGCTGGTGAACGGGTGCGGAGCGTTTGTTTCCGACCGGATCAGCCGTCCGCTCTACCTGATGGTCACGGGCGACCTTGCGGATATTTCGATGCCGGCGAACTATGTGATTCCGGGGATTGAGCGGACGATGGGGCTGGCCGGAGCCCGGACGATTCAGTGTCTGGGCGACTTTTTCCGGAAACTGACGCCGGAATCCCTGAATGAAATCGTTCGGGAGAAACGGATTCTCGGGGTCTTCCTGCTGAGCTGCAATTACACCGGAAACGAACCGGAAATCGAAGCGCTCCGGAGCACGAAACTTCCCGTGGTGATGCCGCTCGCCAGTCCGAACGACCGGAAGCGCTGTCCGTTTGCCACGGTCGTTTCGGATTCCGACCGTGCGTTTCTGGACGGCGCCAATGCGCTGATCCGTCTGGGACACCGCCGCATCGCGACCATCGACAGTTCAGGAGATTCTCTGCGCGGCATGAAGCGGGAAACTTATCTGGAACATTTGAAGAACGCCAGCTGTCCAGAGGATTTTTTAGTCCAGGCGCATCAGGATTCCGGAGAAATCGACCGTGCAGTTGAAAGTGTTCTGGGAAAGCATCCGACGGCGTTCATGTGT
>CAZHPP010000018.1:0-17610 GCA_964534535.1 uncultured Victivallales bacterium
AGACAAGATTGCCCTCCCTGTGGCGGCTGAAGACGAACGCATGCGGCGTTTGGGAAAGCTCCCGCGGCGACGCGAAGACCCTCAGCGTGATCGAAAACTTTCCATCCCCCTTCCGGAATTCCGGCTGGGACGCCGAATAGAACCGGTAGTTCAGGTCCGGATCGTCCGAGGCTATGATCTCATAGAGCTTCAGCCGTTCGGAAAGCCAGACGGAACGGAGCTTCACGCAGGCATCCCGGAAATTTTTCATGGGAAGCGGAGTATCGTCCCCGCTGTTCACCCCGCCCGCAGCAAACCAGAGAAGGTCCTGGTACAGCGGATTGCCGGAAGACGACCAGCTTTCCAGCACATTCTTCATTTTTGCGGGCGTATCGGAATCGACGGCCGAAGTCAGGCAGTCGGCATACGCGCGGCAGGCCCGGATGGATTTCTGACATTCCGCAAAACGCTCCGAAAGTTCGGGCGCCTCCTGCGGGATTTTCGGGACTGCGTCGGCGAACTCCTCAAACGACCGCGGAGCAAAGATCTGGCGGAGAAACGCCTCCTTATGGCGGCGCGCATTGCTTTTTTCCGTGATGTTCTGGGAAAGCCCGTCGAGCGTGCGGAACAGCGGTTCCGAAACGCTCCGTTCGGCCAGACGCGCCAACTCGGAATTCTTCAGTCCGGAATACTCCGAACGGATCGCGGCAAGCTCCTTCTCGAGGCCGGTAAAAGCCGGATTCCCGACCTGTTCCCCGAAACGCTTCATGCGGGCGGAAAGGTCCTCGCATTTCGCGGTGAAGGCGGCATTCCGCTTCAGGCGCAGTTCCTCGAGAAGTCCGTCCTTACGGGAAAACGCGTTCCGCAGGGCGGAAAGCTGCGCCGCAGAAAGAGGAATGGTTTTGGAAACGGCCTCGCATTCCTGAAGCATTTTCGGCAGACGCTCCGATTCAACCCGTTCAAGCGTCAGCTGACTTTGGATATCCTTCATCAGGAGGTTGAATCTGGTTTCGGTGCTTTCGACTTTTGTCTTCATGGCCTGGGCGTCGGCAAGGGCGCGCGTCACGAACGGGGTATTCCTCAGTTCCGGCTTCAGGGCTCCGCACTGCTGGAAGACGGCCTCGTAGTTCCCGGAATCCAGCGCCTTCTGGAGCTGCGTGCAGACATCCCGGTATTCCACCCTGCGGTTCATCAGGACAAGGACCGCAGCCAGCAGGACGGCGGTCACGACGGTCGCCGCAAGGCCGAGAATCACGCGGCGGCGATTCCGCCGTGCATCATTCAGCCGTGAGGTTTCCCGGAGACTTTCCACCCGCCGTTCCAGTTCGGCTGGAATCACGCAGTCCTCCATCATCTTCATGGCGGTGAAGGTCTTTTCCACCTCGCCGACGGGAGCATTGTCGTTCAGGGCGGAAGTGAGTTCCGTGACGAGTTCCGCAAACCGTGCATCGCGCTCCTGCTTCTTCTGAAATTCGTTCAGCCACTCCTGCGCGATCCTGAGCTGCTGTTTCTGTTCGCCGGAAAGCTCCAGCACCGGATCGCTCGCGATGGCTTCCCATTCCGCGAACAGTTCCGACAGCCGGGCGGCATCCTGTTCCGCGTTCGCCCGGGCAATCTGCTCCAGCTTCTTTTGCGCGGCGGCATTCAGCCGCTCCTTCTGAAATCCGGCAAGAACCGAAGCCGTCTTGCGCATCACGCGCTCGTCCGGAGTCTCCTTCCAGCGGGGAGAGTTCAAAATCCGGTAAATCTCCTCCAGCCCGATGAAATCCTGCGTCTCGATCGCCTGCCTGGCATCGTCATAAAGCTCAGAGAGCCGTTTCTTTTCCAGCGCGGCCCGGATGGAATCCCATGTGCGGTTGCCCTTGTCGGCTTCCAGAAGACGGTAGATGAGCTCCAGCTTCTGCTCCGTCGCGCCGTCCCGCATGATCGCACGCCACCGCTCCAGGAGCGGGTTCAGCCGCGCATTGTCCGCATACGCCGTCTGAAGGCGGGACACCAGGGACATCTCCAGATGCGGCGCCACGGTCCAGCCGTACATCATGCACAGAGTCTTCCACTCTTCCACCCGGGAAAAGCACAGCAGACGGGCGCGTTCCGTCGCAGGCGGCTGGAATGAGGAATCCAGATTCAGCGCGTCCAGCGCAAGTCCTTTGTCAAGAAGTGCGCCGGCCTCGGCCAGCGTGGAATTCACCTCCCGGCACAGTCCTGCGTAAAGTTCCGCATTCTTCCGGATTTCCGGACGGTCGGACTGATCCGCATTGTCCAGGAACACCGTAATTGACGAAATCAGCTCGGTGATTTTACTCATCGGTTCCGGCCTTTCCGCGTAAGACGGTCTGTTTCATTTTCATTTCTTCAGTTCCCGCTTCACCAGAGGCGCAAAAAGGCCGCTGTCGGGACGCCTGCCTTTGCGGAGGGAATCCAGGATCTGTTTCCGGTTCTTCTCCGGAAGTTCGCCAAGCTGGGACTCCACGCAAGCCAGAATATCGTTCAAATCTTTCTTATCTTGAACCAGCCGGGCCTCAAGTTCCCTGCCGTAACCATTGTCTTTATAATTCGCCATCTTATTGTATTGTTCGCAGCAGGTCAGTACTTCCTGCGTCATTCCGTGCAGACGGTCAATGACATTGAAAAGTTCTTTCTTGCTTTTCTGGAGGGAAGCCTTCTCCAGCGATTCCCGACTTTTGGCAAGATTCTTCCTGAATTCAGCCAGGGAATCCTGATAGTCCGAATTGAATTTCATCTTTTCCCGGTCTTTGCAGATAAGTTTCCTTGCGGCATTCACAAGCCCGACCATAATGGATTCTCTGGTCTTCTTCGAATCGGTCATGCCGTTAACAAGTTTCTCGAATGGATGGACCGGCTTTTCTTCTTCTTTCTTTGAACTGAAATTCTGTCCGATTTCATCAAGCAGCCGACCATTCATGGGAACCAGTTCGGCCTTTTTTCTTTCTGCCTCTTCCGGCATGCCTTGAATTTTATTTGCCGTCCGCTGAACCTTTGCCGAACGCTGAAGCGCAAGATCCATTTCGCTGATCTGCGGAACGGAACATCGGATTCCATATCGCGTTTCATCCGCGGAAGGAAGATACCGGAAAACGACATTGTCCCTGTCTTTATATTCCAGCTTGCCTTTGGCCGCATAACGAATCCATTGCGGCTGCATGACAAGCGGGACCGCATAATCCTTGCCGTCCGCCCGGAACGTGATTTTCTCGAGATCGGTCAGCTTCGGCATGTTTTGAGCAGGCTTTTCCGAAAAGCCGATCTTCAGCATTCCGCTCTCAACCTTCAGCTCCATCCAGGAATTCGGATTCGGCATGTCGTCCAGCGTTCCGGCACTGCCGGTTACTCTGGAGTCATACCCGAGAATATGAACGGTTTTTCCCCCGTCTTTATGAACCAGAATCCCCCCGCCTAAATTTTTCAGGAGAGCCGCATCTCCGCGATACGTCCTGAGCGCAACGGAGATTCTTTCCGTCTTCTTTAATTCCACGGGCAGAGCGATGGGCGCAGAAAGGGGCTTTTCCAAAGCATTCTCGCAGAAGTTGCGAAAGACTTTGAATTTCATCTGTTCAAAGTCAACGGGATTGGGCGTCGGGGACTGTGAAGCGGACTTCGGGGGCTGCGGCTTCGTCTGAGCGGGCCTGGCCGGAGCAGGCACTGGGTCTTTCTTCTGTCTCCCGGTGGCAGTCTGAGTCTTTCCGTTCTTGGAATTCGATGTCTCGTCTTTCGGTGGAGAGTTCAGTTTCGATGGCGGCACAGGGACGTTCTGCGCTGCCGGTTCCGGACCCGGTGAACCTTTTTCCTGATTGGACGTGAACCCTTCGGAAGGCTGATCTTCAGGCGGACGCAGCAGCAGGATCACGGCAGTGACCAGTCCCCCTGCAACGAGCAGGAACAGGACAAGAAGCAGAATATTGATGAGCCGTTTTTTTGCCGCGGCACGTTTTTCATTGGCAGCCTGGGCCTTTTTGCGTGCGATCTCGGCCTTCTGCTTCTGATCTTCTTCGGCATAATGGCCATCGCCGGAAAGGGATTCCCTGATTCTCAGCTTTTTGGAAGCGGTTCCGGCGGGAACGCCGGGAGCCCATCTCAGCAGCTCGATTTCCGGAGCCGTTTTTGCCGCGCCATGGGCCGGGACGGCAAGAGCCGCAGCGCCCAGACGGGCAATGCGGACATAACAGTTGGACTCGAGATTTCCGGGCACATGCACGGGGGAACCGAGCGTAAAGACGGGATTGGCGCGAAGGCGCTTTGCCACGGCGATTTCCATGGAGCCTGCCATGGCGGCACGCAGAAAACAGACCGTCCCCTGCGCCGAACCGGAAAAAAAGGTGCTGAACGTGAAGTCGCAGGCTTTTTCCGGCGGAAGAACGGCAGTGACTTCGGCGGCCATCTTCAGAAGATCGCCGGAATCGGTGCCCTCCGCAAACTCAAGGAAGACGCTTTTGCCGGGATTGCGGACAAACCAGTCGGCTGCGACACCGGCGTTTCCGGCATCGCCTGTGAGACGCTCCCATACAACGGCCTTTGCGGGAGGAAGGGGGCGGCAGCCGAGAATGCGGACGGGCAGCAGCTTCGGCGGACCGTCCCAGTGATCCAGAAATCCGCCGAAGAGCAGGACGCCTGCACCGGAAAATTCGTTTCTGGAAATTTCATGTTTCTCAATGACGACATGATGGGCAATCTTGTTGGAACGGCCGGAGTAATCGAGTCCGCAGCAGCCGATGCGGGAAACGACCATCATGCTTTTCCCGGCGATTTTTGTGGTGATGCAGGAAAAGACTACGGGATTCTTCGAATAGCGCGGATCGTCGGGATTGTAGAGCATCCTGTAGCCGCTGAGCTGTTCGAGCGGCACAACGTAGTTGGCAGGCATTCCCTGAGTCCATGCCACGGAGCAGAAGCCCATGGCATTTTCCTTCAGCCCTTTCGGAACGGATGTATGAATGAGTTCAAACATAGCCGTTCTCCGTCAATTCCAGAAATCGTCGTTTTTCTTCCCGGAGGAGCGTTTTTTGTCCGGTGCGGAATTCTGATCCTCCGGAAAGACGTATTTCCGTCCGGCGATGGTGACGGTGATTCCGGCGAAGCAGAGGGGCAGCAGTTCCCTTTTGCGGGAAACGGGGTGCCGGAACGCGATCATGCCGTTGACGATCTTTGCATCGGCCGGCACGGCGGATGGGTCTTTTTCCTTTGCCGGCGGCGCGGACGGAATGATTCCAAGCTTGTTCAGCAGGACGATGAACGGAACGCTGACCCAGACGGGGGCGATCATGGAAGGCTTGATCCCGACCGCGGAGCCCTTGCTGCAGGCAACCGTTCCGAAGCTGCTGAACGGGACATAGGTGACGTCCTCGAAGAAGGATTCGGCCGCACTGACAAGGGAAGGAATTTTTTCCAGGAGGATCTGCCTCACGGCGAAGGAGACATCCTGAATCATGCCGCCGCTGACGGAAGCGGAAATGCTGTCGAGCGTTTCATGCCAGGGGGAAAGCTCCCGGAGCCTGTGTTCGAGCAGAGACTCCCAGACGTCATACTTGGCGACAGCGACCACGCAGGGGGCATGGGACTTTTCGCTGGCATTCATGTTGCAGTGGCGGCGGATGCGGCTGATCATCTCCAGCATGAAATCGGTCTGGTTGAGCGTCTTCCGCGGATTGGCGACCTGCGGATCGCTGCGGTCGCAGGCAAGCCGCATGTTGGGATCGGCGGTGGGATCAAAGAGGAAGATGATGCCGTTGGAGGTGGCCAGATGCTTCGTGGCCGGGTTTTCGACCGTGTCCTGCCCAGCCTGAAACTGTTCGCCGGCATTGTCGTAGAGAATGACGTTTTCATGAACGCCTTCCATGACGTCGGTCATGGGCTTGATTTCGAAGATGAACGGTTTCGGAAGATTGATCCGGATTCCGTTCAGGAGGACGGTGTTGGAGAAACCTTCGCCGACCTGCTGGGTCTTTTCGATGGTGGCCATTTCGTCCGGAGAACTGCTCATGTAAAGGCTGCGCTCATATCCGGAAAGCATGGAGTTGATCTGCGGATCCACATCCAGGAACGAATAGGAAAACGTTCCGGGAAGGAGCGAACGCAGATCATGCGTGAAGGAGGTCAGGAAATAGGACTTCCCGCTGGAAGGCGCGCCGACGATCGAAAAGTAAAGCGACGGCAGGTCGATGATGGTGGAAGGAATCCGCAGATGGCAGTGGGGACACGCCATGTCGGTGCAGACCATGCCCTCGGCGTCGAGCGGCTGGTTCAGGCCGTTGAAGACCGTGGGAAGGAACCTCTTCTGCTGCGTCTCTCCGAGTTTGTCGTCGCCCACGAGATTCGGGTGCGCGGCAATGTACATCAGGTATTCTTTGGAAAAGGTGTTCCAGCAGTGGGGACAGATGATGTCTCCGGGCGGAATGGCGTGATCCGCAAAGTCGTGTCCGGCGGAATTCCGGGAAATGACGCGGTCAAAGTCCGATCCGAGAACGCGGAAGGTCATTCCGCAACTGCTGCACTGAACGATGCTGTCCCTGTACCGGTCAATGGCGCCGATATAAGCCTGGGAACAGCCGGGACAGGAGAATTTCGCACTCGATCCGTCGACCACGATCACATCGGCGGGCGGGAATGCGCTGAGATCTGCGGGCGCGGCAGCCTGTCCGCCGTCGGAGGGGTCATCGGAGACCTGAAGCTCCTCGTCGTGAGTTTCCGGAGGCCGGACCGGCACTTCGGCAGGGAAAAACTGTTCATAGCTGCCGGCCGCTGCCCAGAGGGAATTCGTTCCGCAGCGGAGCATCGACTCTTTCGTGATGCTTCCCCGGGCAATCAGCTTTCTGATGTCGTCTTCTGCAACGGGTCCTATGATGATCTGATCTTTTTTGAAAAACCATTCAGACATGATACAGGATCCTCCATTGAAACACATTGACTGGAATAAAGTACACGGAATTCCCGGAAAATCAAGTTTTCAAGGCGGATTTTTGGAAAATCAATTCCGGAATCTTGACTTTGTTTGAACAATATGTTATTTTTGTACAAAAAAGAACGGAGATTTTTTTGATGAAAGATATTGTGCTGATCCACGGCGCCTGGCACGGTTCATGGTGCTGGGACCGCGTCCGGCGGATTCTGGAACGGTCCGGCTTCCGCACCGCCGCACCCTGCCTCAAGGGGGTCGGCGAACGCAAAGCCGAGCTGGCGCGCGGAATCGGACTTGAAGACCACATCGCGGACGTCATGGACGCCGTCCGCGCCGCTCCCGGCAAGGTCGTTCTCTGCGGCCATTCCTACGGCGGAATGCTGATCGCGGCAGCAGCCGGCCGGATTCCCGAAAAAATCGCCGCGCTCGTCTTCCTGGATGCCTTTCTCCCGAAAAACGGAGAAAATCTCGAACCGTATATTCAGGAGGAAATCGACGGCTGGCTCATGCCGCCGCTTTCCGCAGCTTATTTCAGCGTCAACGCCGCCGACCGGGAACTGGTCGACCGGAAATGCACGGTCCAGCCTTCCGCCACATGGCGCGACCGGATCCGACTGGACCGTCCCGCGGGAACCGGAATCCGGAGAAAGATCTACGTCCGGGCCGACGGCTGGGCCCCCACGTTCGCCCGGGACGAACTCCGAGCTCGCGCACGCGGGTTCGAAGTCCTTCATGTTCCGTGCGGACACGAGCTCATGCTCGACCTGCCGGAACGCACGGCCGAAATCATCCGTTCCGCCGTTGAAACAGGCGAACCTGCATGATATATTACGGTTTCCCCGAACCGGAAAGGAAACCGCATGACCAGAACTGTTTTCAAAGCCGCCGTTGTAAGCTCGATCCCCGTGATGATGGGGTATCTTGCCATGGGCATGGCCGCAGGAATCCTGCTCGCCGGAGAAACGGGGCTCCGGTATGCGCCGCTCTGGGCGTTCTTCACCAGCATGACGAGCATTTCCGGCGCGCTCCAGTTCCTCATGGTCGGCTGGATCCGGAACGGCACGCCCCTCACCGAAATCTGCCTGCTGACCGTCTGTCTGAACATCCGGTACGCCATGTACGGTCTTTCGCTGATCGAACGCTTCCGCAAAGTCCGTTTTCTGCGCAAACTCTATCTCGTCTGGACCCTGACCGATGAAACCTACGCGCTCGAGGTCGAAAACAAAACTCCGCCCGGCGAAGACAGCGTTTCCTACTGCACCACGCTTGCGTTCCTCGACCATGCATACTGGATCATCGGCGTGACGGCGGGCGCGTTCGCGGGACAGACCCTCCCGTTCTGCAGCAAAGGAATCGACTTTGCCATGACCGCGCTCTTCCTGGTGATCCTGACCGACCAGTGCCGGGAAAAGGCAAACCGGCTTCCGGCCGCGGCCGGAACGCTGGCGGCCGTCGCGGCATGGGGAATCTTCGGACAGCCCCGGATGCTGATTCCGGCCATGGGCCTGATTCTCTGCATTCTGCTTGCCCTCCGCCGGAAAATCGACCCGGCGCGCGCACGGAAGGAGGCCCGCTGATGGAACAGAACACACTCTATCTCTGCGGACTGGTTCTCGTGACCGGCCTGACAACGTATCTTCTGCGTGCGTTTCCGTTTCTGGCGTTCGGGATGGGGAACCGCCGTCCCGGATTTCTGGTTTATATCGGGAATGTGCTGCCGCCCGCCGCAATCGCCATGCTTTCGGTCTATTGCCTGGCGGCTTATTTTCAGAACGTCACGTTCGCCTCAAAATATTTCGGAGCCGCTGAATTTGCGGCTTCCGCCGTCGTGGTTCTGCTTCAGCTGTGGAAGCGGATTCCGCTGCTTTCGATCCTTGCGGGAACGGCGGTCTACATGGTCCTGATCCAGAAAGTGCTTGCGTAAGATTCCCAATGTCGGCGAAGCCGATGCTTCATGCGCCGAAGGCGCGCTTCCTGGTTTTCTGCTTCAGGTTCTGGGGCCTGAGGATTCCTTTTCCGTCATTTCCCGCCATTCGGTGGAACCGTCGGCGGAGGCGGAAAGAATTTCCATCTTCTTCTTGAGCGAGGCCAGCTTGTCCTGACAGTATTTGGCGAGTTTTGCGCCGGCTTCGTATTTTTCGATCATCTTTTCGAGCGGGATATTGCCGCGCTCCATTTCGGAGACGATGGCTTCGAGCCGGGCCATGGCTTCCTCGAACGTGGGCTGACGGTCTGCGGCGGGAACGGATGCGGGAGACTGCTGTTCACTCATGATTTTCCCTTCTGATATGACTGGACAACTTCATCGGCGAAAGCCTTAGAAAATGCGGTTGAGGACGGAGGAAAAGAAATTGGATTCGTCACGGGATTCCACATTGTCGACCAGACGCCGGAGGAACTGCCGGACGCGCTCCTTCGGCATGGCGCGGAGGATCCGCATGCCGGTTTCGTTCACACGCTTGGTATAGGAGGCGCGGAACTCTTTTTCGGAAGGCGAAAAGACCACGAGCGAAAGCGCGGCGGCAATGGCGCATTCGGAATCGGGGGAAGCGGCAAGCTGCTTTTCAAGCGGTTCGGTGCGTTTGAGCTCCTCTTTGGAAAGCTTGAACTCGCGCTCGGCGGCCTTTTCGCTGATGGAAAGGACCAGCGGCGAATTGGCGGTGTCCCCGGTGCGGAGCATCAGCAGCCGGATCTGCTCGGAAAGGTCGAGTTCGGGGTTGTCCTTTTTTCCGGTCTCGAAGCGGCGGACGGCAAAGGCGACGAGCGCGGCCTCGGCGAAGGTCTGGGGCTTTTTTGAAATCGCATAAAGGACGGGAAGCGCCTCTTTTTCGCATTTGAGCTCGGTGCACGCGGCGACGTCGGCTTCGACGTTGCGGTGCTCCGAAAGAAGTTTCAGGTAAATTTCCTTTGCTGCGGGAAGATACGGCGGAACTGCAAACACGTCGGCCGCCGTGGAAACGATTTCAGGAATCGGCGAGGCCAGCGCACGGCGGAGCTCGGCGACGGACTCCTTCGTCCCGATGTTCTTGAACGCGAGGAGATGCGGGGCAGTCGGATTCTTTTCGGCGATGGCAATCCCAAGTTCGCGCCGGAGATGCGGAATGGCATCGTTGCCGAACTTTGCGATCAGGACGGGCGCAAGCCGGCGGGAATATTCGGAAAAGTCCTTCTCGTTGAGGGCCGCCGCATAGACGGGCAGCAGGGAATCGCCTTTCGCCGGACGCATGGTTTCGCCGAGCCAGGCGAGCGTTCCGATATCGGCCCTGGCGAACACGTCGAAGCCCTCCCACACGCCGAGATAATGCACGACGGTGTAAAGTTCCTGCGGGGAGGCAAGCCAGCGCAGCTGCCGGCGGATCTGCGGGAGAAGTCCGCCCGGACGGTTCTTCACAAAGATGATTTCGGCGGAATTCCTGAGTTCGCCGGTTTTTTTGGAGTTCTGGAGCGCCGCGCCGGAAACCAGCGTGTTCTCGAACGGACGCTCGAACAGGACGCGCCATGAATCGGCGGCAAAAGCACCCTTCACAGTCTCCGAAAGCGGACGCGCCGACGCAAGACGCCAGGCCGGGAACCGCTTCTGAAGTCCGGCGGAAAGATTCCGGACGGAACCGGGAACGCTGACGGACGGAGCCGGAGCCGCGGCGGAAAGCATCAGCGCGGAGGAAAGAAAAATCGGGAAAAGGATGCGTTTCATCATGTCAGTTCACCGTTTCGATGGGCTGGGGGGAATCGTTCTGCGGAACCCAGCGCTTCCGCGCGGGCGGGAGGTCGAGGTTGCCCTTGATCTTGAAGCGCTTTTCGCCGAGCAGCGCGCGCAGGTCCTGCAGAAGGGCCAGCGACGGCTTGATGTAGTATTTGCTCCCGATTTCGATGAAGGCAACCGTCGACGCGAGCGTGGAGACGCAGAGCACGACGGGAATCGTGCCGTGATGGCGCAGCAGCAGTTCGCGGAGCTTCGGAAGCGTTTCCCCGGTGCATTCGCTTTCGAAGATATGCAGGTGAAGCGCGGCAGTGCTCGTGGACATGATGTCCTCAAGCGGGATCACGCTTCTTGCGCTGATGCTGGCGGGGTCCTGGTCGCTGTTGCGGCGGACGGTTCCGGTGACAAAGACGGGGGTGCCGTCCTTGAAGAGCGCCTTGGCGCCCTCGTAGGTGCGGTCGAAGGCGGCGCATTCGACGGACCCGGTCAGGTTTTCGAGCTGGAAGATCACGAAAGGCTTGTTGGACTTTTTGGAAATCTTCACGGAAACGGACTTGAGGATTCCGCCGATGCGGATTCCGGCGTCGGGCTCGAGATTCTGGAGTTCGAGGGAGTCGGCGGTGGAATAGGATTCGATGATGTCGGCATATTTTTCAGCCGGATGCCCGGAAATGTAGAAGCCGAGCAGCGCCTTTTCATCCTGGAGCATGACGTCCTTGTCGATCTCGGGAATGTCGGGATAGGCAATGGTGTTGAACTCGTTTCCTCCGCCGAGCATGTCGAAGAGGGAGCCCTGGCCGCTCTCTTTGTCCTTTCGGCGGGTGGCGGCGAGCTGGAAGGACTCGTTGATGGTCGCGAGCATCTGGGAGCGCTTGGTTCCGGCAAAGTCAAATGCCCCGGCGCGGATCAGGGAGTCGAGAGCCTTGGAGTTCACGGCGGAACCGGTGCGCTCCAGCATGTCGACGACGTCCTTGTAGGGACCGTCCTTTTCGCGGGAGGAGATGATGGCGTCGGAGGCGACGCTTCCGAGCCCCTTGATGCCGCCGAGCCCGAAGCGGACGGACTTGCCGTCGACGGTGAAATTGGTGTCGGACTTGTTGATGTCCGGGGGCAGGACGGGGATTCCGGACTGGCGGCAGGCGTTGATCAGGAAGGCGACCTTGTCGGACTTGTCGAGTTCGCTGGTGAGGACGGCGGCCATGAATTCCTGCGGGTAGTTGGCCTTGAGGAAGGCCGTCCGGTAGGAAAGCAGGCCGTAGGCGGCGCTGTGGGACTTGTTGAAGCCGTATCCGGCGAACTTGTTGATCTTTTCCCAGATCTGTTCGGCGAGGGACTGCGGGATGTTGTTGACCTCGGCGCAGCCCTTGATGAAGTTCTGCTTTTCCTTCTCCATGACGTCGAGCTTCTTCTTGCCGATGGCGCGGCGGACGATGTCCGCGTGGCCCAGGGTGAATCCGGCAAGCTTCTGCACGACTTCCATGATCTGCTCCTGATAGAGCATGATCCCGTAAGTTTCCTTGAGGATGGGCTCCATCTTGGGATGGTCGTAGATGATCGGCTCCTCGCCCTTCTTGCGGGCGACGAAGGTGGGGATGAACTCCATGGGGCCCGGTCGGTAGATGGCGATCAGGGCGATCAGGTGATAGATGTTCTCCACCACGAACTGACGGCAGAGGTTCTGCATTCCGCCGGATTCGAGCTGGAACACGGCCACGGTGTCGCCTTTGTTCAGAAGGTCGTAGGTGGGCTTGTCCTCCAGGGAAATATCCTCGATGCGGAACGGAATCCTGCGGTTCTTGCGGATGTTCTGCACGGCATCGTCGATGACCGTGAGCGTGCGGAGCCCGAGGAAGTCCATCTTGAGAAGCCCGAGTTCCTCGCAGGGATGGGCCACATACTGCACCACAACCTCGTCGTGGGCGCCGCGCATGAGCGGGACCACGTTGTCGAGCCGCTGGTCGCCGATGATGACGCCGGCGGCGTGGATTCCGGGGTTGCGGTTCAGGCCCTCGATGGGCAGGGCGTCCTGATAGACCTGCTTCGCCCACTCGTTGGAATCGATGAAGCTGGAAAACTCCTTGAAGTCGCGGTAGCCGGAAGCGAGCGTGAGCTTGGGGTCGTTGGGCAGGAGCTTGGTCATGCGGTCGCCGTCGGAAGGAGTCCTTCCGAGCACGCGGGCGACGTCCTTGAGGGCCTGCTTGGCCTTCAGGGTGCCGTAGGTGGCGATCTGGGCCACGCAGTCCACGCCGTATTTCTTGGTGACGTATTCGATCACTTCGCCGCGGCGGCGTTCGCAGAAGTCGATGTCGAAGTCAGGCGGGGAGACCCGTTCCGGGTTCAGGAAGCGTTCGAAGAAGAGCTTGAAGCGGATGGGATCGATGTCGGTGATCCCGACCAGGAAGGCCACCAGACTTCCGGCACCCGAACCGCGCCCCGGTCCGACCGGCACGCCCATCTTCTTGGCCGCGTTGATGAAGTCCCACACCACCAGGAAGTAGCTCGGGTATTTGGTCTTCTCGATGATCGAAAGCTCGTACTCCATGCGGGTTCTGATGAGGACGGCTTCCTCCTTGTGGGCGTCGTCGGGGTGTTCCAGGTCAAAGCCGTAGCGTTTGGGACATCCCTTCAGGCAGAGCCCCTTGAGCATGTCGATCTGGCGCTCGCCCTCGCCGACCTTGTAGACCGGGTAATGGTTCTGCTTGAAGTCGAACGCGAAATTGCAGCGTTCGGCAACCTTGAGGGTGTTTGGGCAGGCCTCGGGGATTTCGGTGCCGAAGATGGCCTCCATCTCCTCCGGGCTCTTGTAGTAGAATTCGGACTCGTTCATCCGCATGCGGTTTTCGTCGGAAAGCAGGGAGCGCGTCTGGATGCAGAGGATGATGTCCTGCGCGCGGGCGTGCTCCTTTTTCAGGTAATGCACGTCGTTCGTGGCGACGATGGGGACTCCGAACTCCTTCGAGAGTTTCACGATTCCCTGGTTGACGGTCTTCTGTTCGGGGATTCCGTGATACATCACTTCGAGGTAAAAGTTGTCCTTTCCGAAGATGTCGAGATACTGGGAAAGGACTTTTTTCGCGCCGTCCACGCCTTTTTCGAGGATGGCGACGGGGATTTCGCCCTGGAGACAGGCGTTCAGGGCGATCAGGCCCTTGCTGTGGGCGGCGAGGAATTCCTTGTCCGTGCGTGGCTTATAGTAGTAGCCGTGGAGATGGGCTTCCGAGACGATCTTGCAGAGGTTCACGTAGCCTTCGGTGTTCTGGGCAAGGAGGATCAGGTGGTAGCCGCGGATGTTGTGGACGGTGGGGTCCTTTTCGAAGCGGCTGTTGGGGGCCACATACATTTCGCAGCCGATGATGGGTTTGATTCCGGCGTCGTGGAGTTCGTGGTAGAAGTCGACGGCGCCGCCCATGACGCCGTGGTCGGTCATGGCGACAGCGGGCGAATGGTAAAGTTTCGCCATGCCGATGATGTCGGTTTTTGTCTTGCGGACTTCCTTGTCCTTGATTTTTGACCAGGAGATGGCCGACGCTCCGTCAAGGAGGCTGTAGTCGGTATGAAGGTGAAGGTGGACGAATTCGGACATGCTCAAGATTCTCCCGCGGCTGAGGTTTTGACGAATCGGTGATGGAGTAATATAACGGACTTTGCGGAAAATGCAAAGCCGCGGGAAGGCGGCGAACGGCCTTCCTGCCGCTGAAATGTGCCGGGTAATTTTTTTCTTTTTACTCTTGACATTCCATTTTCATTGGATATATTATATCCGTATCACAGTTCTGCAATGCATTTATGTTCTCTGATTTCAAGACAAATGAAACAATCGTGATTCTGCATTGATAAAGATTAGAATTTATAGAGAGAAAGGAAAGATCGTCTGAACAGCGCGGTATTGCGGGAAAGACAATTCATCATCTTTTGAAAAATTAAATAAAGGAATACAAAATGAGTAATTCCGAACTTCAATCCATGGCAGGCGGAACTATGACGGTTCCGGTAATTCCTTCGGCAGGTATGCAATATATTTATCTCAAATTCGATGGCGCAATCACCCGATACAGTAATGCGGCTGTCGGACTTGATCTTAATGTCCAGGTCGAGAACAGCCGCCTGACTCAGGAGCAGATTGCCCGGATCGTTTCCGATTTGAACGGACAATATTCTCAAAAAAACGTGATGTTCACTTCGGATCCGTCGAACATTCCTTCCGGAACGGACTACTCCACAATTTATGTCGGGAAGTCCGAAAGTTTCAGGCCTTATGGAACTTTTGCAGGCCTCGCAGAAACCATAGATTCAGGCAATAAAATAAAAAACGACAATGCGTTCGTAATGCTGGGTTCTGAAAATTCAGTGGAAAGCATCGTGGCAACCATTTCGCACGAGACGGAGCATATTGTTTTCGGGCTTGCCCATGGCGGCAGCGGTCTTGACGGCTACGGCTATGCGTCAATCATCTCTTCCGGAGCAACTTCAAGCGGACTGGTCGTCTCTTCCGGGGATAGCGTTTCTGTCTTGAACGATGGAACGGCAGACGGCACAACCATTTTGAGCGGCGGCTCGATGGTTGTCGATGCATCCGGGACTGCGAACGACACAACCGTTTCGCGCGGTGGCCTGATGAGTCTTGGAACAAGCGCGGTCGTAAGCAATGCGACTGTATTGAGCAACGGCATCATGACTGGATCTGCAGCCCTCATTTCCGGAAGGATGACATTTGAGATCGGAGCGGTCGTTTCATTGGATAACCCGATCATAGATTTCACTGTCTCAGACCTCAAGCCTTCGGATACGGTCATCATCAATAACTTTTCGCTGATTTCCGGCAGCCGTGGCGAAGCAAAATACAGCATCGCTTTCAATAAGGACCAGGCATACGGGACTTATTACCTTGCCGCCGGTGCCGCGGGGTTCGACGGCAATCTCTGCATCTGCCAGTTCGATGAAAACGGAGACAAAAAAGATTTGGGATATGTCTCAGTCAATGATCCTGATCTTCAAACCGCCGATTATAAATATACGCTGCATCTCAAGAACGGGAAACTTTCCCTGACGGTCATTCCCGACGGCATGTTCTTTGAAGGCGACACGATCACTGCATGCGAGAATACTGCATTCGGCACCCTCGGTTCGGAGAAAAATATGCAGGACACGTTCGGCCTGAAGATGGATTACGCCGGATTCTACACGCTTTCCGGCACGTTCGGAACCCTGAACGGGTCTGTCTCAATCATGAACGGAAACACAGCCGTTGCATCCGGTACGATCAAAAACGGCACGCTCCTGTTCAACAGCGGAAAATCCGTGCTGCTGGACGGCGGTACCGACTACTCCATCGTGCTCAAGGATGCGGACAAGAAAACGGGCGCTTCCGACTACAATTTCATCGTCGAAGCCACTGTGCAGTTCACAAAGGGCGACAATTCGGACGACTGGACCGACATGAAGACTGCTGGAGACTCCTCCGAAGAAATCGGCAATCTCGGCGAACTCACGGATTCCGGAACGCTCGTTTCCGACGGCTGGGTCGGGTACGGCGACGCGGCCGACTATCAGGCATTCACGCTTGGAGGCGATGCAAGTCTGAGCTTCGAACTCACTGCCGCGGATGCCGCAAACTTCACCATCTATCAGCTGAATCCCATCACCAGCGGCGGCGTAACGACATACAGCCTGAAAGCACTCCAGAGCGCCGCGCTCAAGGCCAACTCCAGCGTCACGACGAAAAATCTGTTCCTTTCAGCGGGAACGTACTATATCGGCATGACCTCGCCGAACGCAGCGCAGGGCGGCAATGCCGACTACACCATTGATGTTTCCGGCAACTCCGCTTTCTTCTCCCTGAAGGGCGACAATTCGGACGACTGGACCGACATGAAGACCGCGGGAGCCTCCGGCGCGGTCGGCAGTCTCGGCGAAATCACGGATTCCGGCACGCTCGTCTCGGACGGCTGGGTCGGGTACGGCGATGCGGTCGACTATCAGGCCTTCACGCTCGAAACCGGCGCAAATCTGAGTTTTGACCTCACCTCCACAGATGCGGCAAACTTCACAGTCTATCAGCTGAATCCCATCACCAGCGGCGGCGTGACGACATACAGCCTGAATGCGCTCCAGAGCACCGCGCTCAATGCCAATTCCAGCGTCACGACAAAGAACATCATCCTTTCGGCGGGAACGTACTATATCGGCATGACCTCGCCGAACGCGGCGCAGGGCGGCAATGCCAGCTACACCATTGATGTTTCCAGCAGCTCCGCATTCTTCACAAAGGGCGACAATACAGACGACTGGACCGACATGAAGACCGCGGGAGCTTCCTCCGAAAAAGTCGGAAACTTTGGTGAACTTACGGATTCCGGCACGCTCGTTTCCGACGGCTGGGTCGGGTACGGCGACGAGGCCGACTATCAGGCGTTCACGCTCAAAAGCGATGCGCGTCTGAGCTTTGACCTTACCTCCACGGATGCGGCAAACTTCACCATCTATCAGCTGAATCCCATCACCAGCGGCGGCGTGACGACATACAGCCTGAATGCGCTCCAGAGCACCGCGCTCAATGCCAATTCCAGCGTCACGACAAAGAACATCATCCTTTCGGCGGGAACGTACTATATCGGCATGACCTCGCCGAACGCGGCGCAGGGCGGCAATGCCAGCTACACCATTGATGTTTCCAGCAACTCCGCATTCTTCACGAGAGAAGACAGCACGGACAACTGGTACGATATGCAGGCAGTGGGACCGACCTCAATCGCTGTCGGCAATCTCGGTAAAATCACGGATCCCGGCACGCTCGTTTCGGACGGCTGGGTCGGGTACGGCGATGAGGTCGACTATCAGGCCTTCACGCTCGAAACCGGCGCGAATCTGAGTTTTGATCTCACCTCCACGGATGCGGCAAACTTCACAATCTATCAGCTGAATTCGAAGACGTCCAATGGCGTGACGACATACAGTCTGAATGCACTCCAGAGCACCGCGCTCAAGGCCAACTCCAGCGTCACGACAAAGAACCTGGTCC
>CAZHPP010000019.1:0-16688 GCA_964534535.1 uncultured Victivallales bacterium
GATGGAATCTTTCAAGCCGATCTGGAACTGGTCAATCCCTCCGGCCATGCAGCCCGATTGAACGTGGAATTTCTCGCGGAATGCAGGGAACAGGACGGCGCAAAAACAATCAGCAAACTTTCCGATGTGCAGAATATCACGCTCAAACCCGGCGAGAGAAAAGGCTTAAGTGTCGGGAAGGGCCGGAAACTTTCCTGGTACAACGACATTCTTCTGCGTGTCCGTGATGACTCCGGAAATGTTCTGCTGGAGATTCCCCGGCGCGTCAATATGCCTCCGGCTCGGCTGAAGCGTTCCATTGCGCCGACGACGCCTCCTGTCGCGGTCAATATGCGCTATATGCCGTCTTTCAACAAACTTGAAATTCAGTTCGATGCAAAGAACTATCTGAAAAAGACCGCTCTCAATGAGGGGAATTTCAACGCCGTGATCCGGATTTTCGGAAAAGACAGGAAAGCACCGATTCTCACTGCCGATTACAGCGGATTCAACAAAGGACGCGGAACCTGGAGCACTTCGACAAAAGATCTTCCGGAGGGGGATTATACCGCGGAAATTGCGGTTTCCTCCCGCGGCATGGAAATACTGAAAGCCTCCGACTGGTTTGAAAAACGTATTTTCCCGTGGATGCGTGAAAAAGTTCTTCCCGATACCGTTCCGTCTCCTTACGAAGCCGTCAAAACCGACGGTGCGGCCGCGACGGTATGGGGCAGGAAATACACTTTCGGGAAGAACGGTTTCCCCGCACAGATGACAACCCAGGGGCGGGATTATCTTTCCGCCCCGACGGAACTTATTTTGCTTCAAGACGGCAGGGAGATCCCGCTGAGTGTTTCCCGTTCCTTCCGCTTCACGGAGGTCACGCCGCGGAAAGCCGCGGGATCCGCGGAACTCAAGGGCGGAGGAATGCGGTTCGAAGTCCGCGCCGAACTGGAATACGATGGATTCATCCGCTACCGTCTGACCTGCTCCTCTCCGTGGTGGGCGGAATCGCTTGACCGTCTGCGGATGAAAGTCTCCCTGAACGGGAAATATGCGAAATTTCTTTCCGCCGGGGCGGACACCTCCGGAGTGAATCTGATGGCGCGCGTCCTTCCGCAGGGGGACGGCCGCATCTACGACAGCATGACCGATACCCGCTGCGTTGTGATGACGCCGTCGTTCGCAACCCTTTTCTGGATCGGAGATCATGATGTCTCCTTCTGCTACGCGGCGGACAGCGACCGCGGCTGGGTTCTCCGTCCGGACAAACCGGCGGCGGAGGCCTGCCGCAAAGGCGGAACGATCGAACTTTTAATCAATTTCATCGACAGACCGTTCCTTTTGAAGGAGGAGCGGAGCATGGAATTCGGATTCCAGACCGGACCGACCAAGCCGAGACCGGACCGCTGGCGCGCCTTCCATGACGTCACGAACAACCAGGTCGGCGCACCGGGGATGCCGTATTACCGCGTGCAGATCGGCGGGGACGGCTTCACCACGCACGGCGGAACCCATTCCATCCATCCGGGAACGACACCGGAACTCCGCAAACAGTCGCACGATAAAATCGAAAAGCTGGAAAAAAGAGCCGCTCCCGGACAGGTGCACGTCGTCGGCTATCAATACTGGGGACACACGGTCAAAGGATTCCCGGAAGCCCGTGTATTCCGGGGCGAGTGGGGAATCTCCAGCGAAGCATGGGAAACATCCGGCACGTTCGACTCCTCCAAATGGGCTGCGAAAACATATGGAGAAAACCGCGACAATTATTATTATATCGGCGTCACGCCGACTCCGAGCTATGTCAGTTTCCTGACGTATGCCTATGACGAAACCCTCAAGGTCGCCGATTTGTACGGCTTCTACGACGATGTCGGCTATCCGAAACCAGTGTTCCTTCCGGAATGGAATCTCGGATACGTCAGGGACGGCGTGGAGCATTACTCCTCTGGCCTCTGGCTCTACCGGCGCCGCTGGCAGGAAGCCGCCGAAGTCAATGCCAAAAACAATCGCCTCAATCTGACCGGGGATTCCCAGCGGATTCACGCGCATTTCATGCCGGCATATGCCTTCATCGGTGTGTTTGCCCCCTGCGAGCAGGGATTTTACAATCCGTTCCCGGAAAAGGACGCTTATGAATTTTTCGGCTCGCTCGACGCATACGCGGCGATGACTCCGGCAAAACAGTTCGGACAAATCCCCTTGATCGGATTGGAATCGACCCGCAGGGATTATGCCGGATTTGTGCAGGATACCCGTTCCATGTTCATGCTGACGGCGCTCAACGATCATTCGCTCGGCTGTTTCGGACGCCGTGAGCAGCGGACCATCGACAGGCTCGCCGCCGCGCGGGCGATTTTCCGTCCGTGGGAAAAGGATGCCGTCTTCACCGGATATTGGGAAAGCGCCCCGCTGTGCGGCATCTCCGACAAAAGTGTTAAATTTTCCTGCTATACCCGGAAAGGCGAAGCCCTGCTGATGTTCGGCAACACAGGAACGGAACGTTCGAATTTCCGCGCCGTTCCCGATTTCAAACGGCTTGGAATCGATCCACAAAATTGCGAGTTCTTCAACGCGGAAACGCAAACGCCGATTCCGTTTGACGGGAAAAGCTTTTCGCTCTCCCTTCCAAAACACGATATCGTCATGGTGCTTGCCGGACCGAGGGGAGCATTTTCATTTTTTCCGCGTCTGGATTACGGCGCATTCCTCGGCAGCGGCCTCAATCCTCAGCAGTTCTCGCTGTATGCTCCGGAGAAGGACAGCTCCTTCGGAATGGCTGACGGAAGATATTTCATCAGCGCGGGAAGAGGCGGATATGCACAGATCGGGACGAAACTCCCGGCAGGCGGAATCAAAAGCGCGCAGGCTCTTGTTTCCGATCAGACCTTCCTCGGTCTGGTCTGGGGGAAGAGTAAGATGTTCCGTGCCGAAAGCCGTCACGGCCAGATGATCTATGCATTCGACGGAGCGACGGTCGTCCGGGGCAGAAACAAGGTCGGTTCCGAAAGCGAATGCGGCTGGTTCCCGTTTGTGTTCCACGCTGTAAAACTGGAACTGATGCCGGACTCCATCCGCGTCCTGGTTTCGAACGATGCGAAAACATGGGTGGAGGACGCCGTCATCCCGCGTCCCGCGGAATTCTCCGCCGCGCCGGGGGAACTCCTGCTCGGATGGGGTGTTGAGGGAAAGGAACCGCTTCTCCGCAATCTTCAAAAGTCTTACGATCCCGCGCCCCGTTATCCGACGGTGCGTTTCTTCGGGAACATCAGTTACCGCTGAATTTCAGCAGAAGGAACTTATTTCATGAAAAATTGTTCATTTCGCAAGAAGATCGGAATACTGTTCTTCCTGGGATCTCTTTTGGCCAGCGGATACGGAGCCGGCGTGGAACCGGCTCCGTCCGGAGAATCCTTTTTCCGGAAAGGAGACCGCTGGCTGCTGACGGGAGACAGCATCACGTTCACCGACACTTACAGAGAAGTTGTCAAGCGGGTTATGGATCATTTTCATCCGGATAACGGCATCTCTTTCCCGAACCGTGCCGTCTGGGGCGTGGAATCGGATTTCAAAACCGATGTCCCCGACAAACCGACCGTCGTCAGCATCATGCTTGGCATGAACGACATCATCCACAACGAATGGGGCTCCACCCCGGACTATTCAAAAAAAGTCAACGCCTACCGGGAACGCATCCGCAGACAGATTCGACGCTACAAAAAGCTCGGTGCCGAGGTACTGCTGTTCACCCCGACCCTGACCGACGAAAGGATATCCTCATTTTTCAGCCCCATGAACACTCGGCCGGGGCTGGAAAAGTTCGGAGAGGTCATCCGTGAACTCGGACGAACGGAAAACTGCGTCGTCGTCCCCATGGCGGAGGAACTGGAAGCTTATGAAAAGACGCTTGGCCCAAATGAAATGACCCGTCCGGACGGCGTACATCCCTTCGGATACGGTCAATATCAGCTGGCATGGACCTTGATTCGCACCCTGAATGTTCCCGGCGCACTCACGGGAAAACGTGCTTCGACGGTCAATCCGCCGCCGGAACTGCCGATCCGTGTCCGCAAAGCCGTCAGGTTTCTGAATCAACCGGAGGAGAAGGTTGTCCTGGAAATGGATGCGGAAAAACCTTTGACCGCCGTTCTCACCTGGAGTCTTGGAAAAGAGAGAGGTTCGGAGACCATTTCACTCAAGCCAGGAAAAAATTCATGGACTCTTCCGGCTTCCAATGAGGCATATCGTCTGAAGGCAGGCGAACGCCGTCAGGCAGTGATTGATTTGAGTTCCGGAAAGGGACGGAGTCTTTTCATGATCGACCTTGCTCGGACGAAAGTCCTGAAACCGGTCAACGGAGAACTCTCATTCGAAATTCGCGCTCCGGAAAAAGGCGCTCCGTGGACACACTCTCTTTCCGGAAGCACCGGAGCCCGTCCGGAGGGAGATCCCACGGGAACAGTCCGGATTCGGGAGAACGGCCCGGAACTCTGGTTTTCGGGACGGGTTTTCGATCAGGAGATCTGCTCTCAGGATTTCTGGATTACGGGACGGGACAATGTGCGCATCATGTTCGATTTCCGTCCTGCGGAACGCTTCGGGTCGCTTACGCCGGACAGGGACACGGCGATGATCTTGCTTTCCCCCCGGGAAAAACCGGAATTTTCCATGCTTGCTCTCGCGTGGTGGGGACCGCGTTTCCAATACGCCCTTCATTCCGCGGGAAAACAGGAAACGGACGGATACTCCTGGCTGCTCGGGTTCGCCGGAAACGTGACCGATTATACAAGATTTGACATCCGGAAGCTGGATTATTACGGGTTCAATCTCGCGATCATCGACAGGGATTCCAAATCGTTCACGCTGCATTCCGCAATGCTTGCGGAGTTCGACGTCAATGTGGAAAAGGGATTGAATCAGCTTATGATCGTGGACCGCAAAAACAGGTTTCCTTCCGGAGAAACCACCACCGTTCAATGCTTTGGCAGATAAAATAGAATTTTATATCAACCCGTTTCAGACAAAAAAAGAACAACCATGATTCTCTCATTATTTAGGGACAAGCTCCTATATTTAAGAGCCAAATATTTAAGAGCCAAAACAGAAACCAGGCAGGGAGACATCCTGCAATGAATTCTTTTCATTATAAGTTTGAACGTGAAATAACCGTTGCCGCAGATGTGGAAATCACAGTGGTGGGCGCCGGACCGGCGGGACTTGCCGCGGCTGTCAGCGCAGCCAGGTCGGGAAGGAAAGTGCTCCTCGCCGAACAGACCATGTGCGTCGGCGGCATGGCGGCCGGAGGGCTCGTGGGACCGTTCATGACATGTTCCGATCCGGCAGGGACAAAAAAACTCATCCGCGGCTTCTATGAGGAACTCATGGACAGAATGGCCGCCGAAGGCGGAGCCGAAGACCCTATGGGCATTCCGCACTGCGACGGCCATTCGGCATGGCATGAATACGGACACGGCAGCGTCGGTCCGTTCAATTCGGAAACGCTCAAATATGTCGGCGAACAAATGTGCATTGAGGCCGGAGTGCGTCTGCTTTACGGCGTAAGACTTGCTGGTGTTTCACTCTCTCCGGGCAATTCGCGCATTGAAACGCTCATCTTCGACTCAAAGGAAGGGCTGACGGCAGTAAGGACTCTGACCGCGATCGACTGCACCGGCGACGGAGACCTTGCCGCCATGGCCGGGGTGCCCATGGTCAAAGGCGATGATTCGACCGGAGAAATGCAGGCGGCAGGACTGTTCTTCCTGGTTTCGGGAATTGATGAAGACATTCTCCGGAAGCGCTGTGAGTCCATGGGCTGGGAATCAATGCGGTTTGAAAAAGAAATCGCCGAAGCCCGTTCCAAAGGCGAATATCCGATTCCGAGGACAAGACTCGGCCTGTATAAAAGATGCGACGGGACATGGCGGGCAAACGTCACACGCATTCCGGATGTCGACGGGACAAAAAACGAAGACCTCACAAAGATTATGATCACCGGAAGGGAACAGGTGCATGCGGCCGTTCGTTTCCTGCGGAAATATGTGCACGGATGCGAAAATCTGCGTCTGTGCCAGTCGGCCGGAATGCCGGGCGTCAGAGAAACCAGACGCATCAGAGGAGAGTTTGTAATGACAGGGAAGTCAATCACCGGCGGCGAGGTGTTCCCTGACCGTATACTTGCATGCAGCAATTCAATGGACAATCATTTCGGAATGGTCGGAAAATACATCCCGTCAAAAGTTTCCTATACAGTCCCGTACAGGGTGCTTGTTCCCCGCAAGGTCACGAACCTGCTTGCGGCAGGACGCTGCGTTTCATGCGACCGCGCCGTTCTCTCAGCCATCCGCGTGATGCCGCCGTGTTTTGCGATGGGCCAGGCCGCCGGAACAGCCGCAGCCATTGCAGTTGAAAGCGGAAAGCCCTTCCCGGAAATAGACGTGCCGGAGCTTCAGCGCCGCTTGCGTCTGGCAAACGCAGTCCTTGATTTCTGAATCCCAGGACTCGCAGCGGCCGACAGGACATCAGGATCGGCCGCTGAACAGAGAGCCTCACGGGGTAATTCATTTCAAATCAGGTTTTTATGCGGAATTGCGCAGGATGAACGGCACTCTTGCTGCGTCAGACAAATCAGTTTCTCAATCCGGGCAGGCCTGACCTCCGGAACATATTCGAGAACCCGTTCGATGAAGCGTTCCGGACGGCCGATGACGGAAGCTGAAGCCGGACCGATCCCAAGATATGCTTCCGGCGTTTGATAGACGCCGAGCGGCCATCCGTATTTTTTGCCATGCCGGTCTTTCTTGTGTTCGAAGCCGGAAATGAGCAGACGCCCATGCATCATCAGTTCGATGAGCAGGCGGTCCAGTTCCCTGGAAGAATTGATGCATGTGAGCATTTTCAGGTTGAAACTTGAGAGTTCACCGCCTGCTGAAAAAGGTTCCAGAAGCGCTGCGGCTTCGGCGGAAAGCGGTCCGCCGGTTCTGCGAATCGAGATGAATTCGGGGAACCACTCCCTGGAGATGAAGCCGATGTGTCCGCGGAAAAATTTGCCGTAACAGACCTTTCGGCTTTTTACGATCTCGTAACGCCAATACCACGGATTTTCCGCACCATCGGCGTTCCAGCGCTCCGGATCGGTCCATGCCTGAACGGAAAAACCGGGCACGCCGCACTCCTGAAGCGGCAGGAAACCGATCTCTTCGACTGCGCTGCATAGCTGTTTCCATGAACGGATTTTCGGAACGGCATTCATCCTTGCTTCTCCATTTTACCCTGTAATATACTGCGGCTGGCGCTGCATGCAAATTGCGTATGACGGGAAAACGGGCACAGCGGCAAATGGCCTGTAAAATATCGCAGAATTCAAGAAGAGAACCTTTTCAAACGCGGCGTTATCGCGGTCTTGACTGTCTGCTTCATCCGGCAGGATTTTTCCTGGCAGTGTTCCGTCTGCGGAACTGACGGCATTTCGCCGGGCAGTTTTCCCGTCAGCGCAGCTGAGTTCAGCCACCGCAGAAAATGCCGGCAGACTTGCCCGATTCTCCGGAACGAGCATTCCGGATGCGGAAAAAATCAGGCCGGGGACTGGAAAAAATGTTTTTCTGTGGTATGTTTCCATGATTCGAACAAATACTGGAGACATGCCCATGAAATCAATCTGTTTTATCGGAGCCGGGAAAATGGCCACGGCCATCGCGTCCGGACTTCACAAGTCCGCCGGGAAAATCGCCATTTGCGCATACGATCCTTCCGCCGAAGCGGCGAAGCTCTTCACGGAACGCTGCGGCGGCTCCGTGCTCGGAACGCCTGCAGCGGCGCTCAAAAAGGCCGAAGTTGTGCTGATCGCGGTCAAGCCGCAGTATCTCGCATCGGCCATGACGGAAATCCGCGGAAAGCTCGCAGGAAAACCGGTTATCTCAATCGTGGCGGGCGCCACGCTTGCCACGCTGGAAAAACTTTCCGGCACCGACCGGCTCGTCCGCGTGATGCCGAACACGCCCGCGCTCGTCGGCGAAGGCATGGCCTGCCTCGCCCCGGGGAAGGGCGCAAAACCGGAAGACCTGGCCTGCGCGGAACAGATTTTCAAGACCGTCGGACGCGTCCGCACGGTCCCGGAAAGCCAGCTCGACGCCGTGACCGGTCTGAGCGGCAGCGCCCCCGCGTTCGTGCTTGAATTCATCATGGGGCTTGCCGACGGCGGAGTCTATTCCGGACTTCCGCGCGCGGCCGCGCTCGAACTGGCCGCGCAGACGGTCCTCGGCAGCGCAAAGCTCATGCTCGCGACGGGGCGTCATCCCGCGGAACTTCGCGACGACGTCGTCTCTCCCGGCGGAACCACCGCCCGCGGCGTCATGGCCCTTCAGGAGGGTGCGTTCCGCGCCGTGACGGCGAAGGCCGTCATCCGGGCGGCCGAACGTTCCGCCGAACTCGGCGCCCTCGCAGCGAAGAAATGACCCAGCCATGCCGGCCGATCTCTTCCTCGCCTGGAAATATTTCAAGCCGAAGCGCAGCGCCGTTTCCGTCATCACGCTGATTTCCGTGATCGGCGTGGGACTCGGCGTGGGCGTTCTGATCGTGGTGCTCGCCGTCATGACCGGATTCACCGACAAGATGAAGGAAAAACTGCTGGACACCACCGCGCACGCCCAGGCGTATCCCGACGGCGGCGGCTGGACCACGGATACCTCTCCCGTGCTGAAATCGGCAAAAAGCGCGGGCGGCGAAGGCCTGCCTGTGGTGCTTTCTCCCGTGCTTCTCCAGCGGGGCAGCCGCTTCCTGCCGAAACAGCTGTTCGCGTTCGATTCCTCCGGCGCTTCCGAAAAGCGGATCCAGCTCAAGGCCGCCGTGATCGAAGGCGAATTTTCGCTGGAGCACGGCGATGTGCTCATCAGCTATCTCACGGCACGCGAGACCGGAGCAAATGTCGGCGACAAGTTGCTGATCCACGCGCCCAACAAACTATCCAAACTCGTTTCCAAAAATTCCGACGGCAGGCTCGCAGCCTCTGATTCGGCCTATCTCCCCGGTGAATACCGCGTGGCCGGAATCTTCAAGTTCGGGAAATATGATTTCGACAAGAATTTCATCTTTCTCGGGCTGGACGACGCCGACGAGCTCTTCGGAATCCCGCTGGGCGCGGCCACCGCCGTCTTCCTCTGGACGGACGATCCCTACAGCATGGACGGTTTCCTGAAGAAAATCAACAGCGAAGTCCGCGGCTGGACCGTCTATTCCTGGAAAGACATGAACCGCCAGCTGCTCGGCGTGCTTTCCGTGGAGAAGAATATGCAGTTTTTCCTGCTGGCGTTCATTGTGCTCGTGGCGGCGTTCAGCATCACGAACACGCTGATCACCACGGTGATCCAGAAAACGCGCGAAATCGGCCTCCTCAAGGCGCTCGGCGCGAGTTCCGGCTCGGTCATGCGGATTTTCATCATGCAGGGATTGTTCGTGGGAATCCTGGGCACGGCGCTCGGGATCGTCCTCGGGTGTCTCGTTGTGCATTACCGGATGGCGGTGCTCGGGTTTCTTCGGACGGTCACGGGGCAGGAAATCTTCCCCGCCGAAATCTATGCGTTCAGCGAACTTCCGGCGCATATCGTGGTGAGCGACATCGTCTGCATCGCGGCGATTTCGGTGCTGCTGTGCACGCTCGGCGGCGTGATTCCTGCGTTCCGCGCCGCCCGGCTTGATCCGGCAAGCGCTCTCAGAAGCGAATAAGGAACCCACTCATGGAAACATCATCATTCATACAGGCCGGAGAAATCCGGAAATCGTTCCGGCTTTCGGGACGCCGTCTGGACGTGCTGAAGGGGGTCTCTCTTTCCGTGAACGAAGGCGAATGGGCGGCCCTGCTCGGAGCCTCCGGCAGCGGCAAGACGACTCTGCTCGACATCCTCGGGACTCTTTCGCATCCGGATTCCGGAACGCTTTCGATTGCGGGCCGGGACGTGCTCAAGATGAGTTCCGGAGAACTCGTGAAGTTCCGTCGGGAAACGATCGGATTCGTGTTCCAGTCCTACCACCTGCTTCCTGAGCTCACCGTGCTTGAAAACGTGATGCTCCCCGGCATGTTTTCCGGGCGCTCCGGCAGGGAATGCCGGAACCGCGCATGCGAACTTCTGGAGCGCACGGGGCTTGCGGAACGGATCACGCACCGTCCGAACGAACTTTCGGGCGGCGAACAGCAGCGTGCGGCATTGTGCCGGGCCCTGCTGGATTCTCCGAAGCTTCTGCTGGCCGACGAGCCCACGGGCAATCTTGATTCCGTGACGGGCGCCGGCATTCTGGAACTCTTCCGCGAACTTCATGCGAACACGAAAATGACAATCGTCATGGTCACGCACGATTCCGGGGTTGCCGCGCAGGCGGACCGCAGAATTGAGCTACGCGACGGTCTGACCGCATCCAGAGGGGACTGACCCCATGAAGCGGATCGCCGAATTTATTGTAAAATACAGATTTCCGCTGACGCTGCTTCTGTTCACCGGAATTCTGTATCTTCCGCTGATCCTGATTCCTGAAACCTATCCCTATACCGGCGATCTTACCAATTTCTGCGCAATGTTTGAGTGCGTCCGCAAGACGATTCTGGAATACGGGGAATTCCCTCACTGGCTGGTCTGGTTCGGCGGCGGAATGCCTGGGGCGGCCGATCCGTATCTTCCTGTGCTCGGCCCCGAACTGCCGTTTATCCTGGTTTTCGGCCCGTTTTACGGAGTCCGGCTTGCGGTGTGGCTGGAGATGCTTGCAGGAGTCTTCGGCATGTGGATGTTCCTGGGCGATCTCACAAAGAATGACTGGGCGCGCTTCTGGGGGGCAGCCCTGTTCATCGGCAGCGGCGCATTCATGGCGCATTTTCTGGCCGCGCATTTTCCGATGGCGGTTGTCTGGATCTTCCCCTGGCTTCTGTGGTGCATGGACCGTTTTTCCCGCGGCTGGAAATGGGGCGCCGCTGCCGGCCTTGCGGCTGGAATCATGCTGAACCATTCGCTGCATTACTGTACCCTGATCATGAGCGTCTTCGCCGGAATTTCCGGGCTTTTCCTGTTGGCGCGCGTACGGGAGAAACGCCCGTTCCTGCTCTCCTCCCTCTGCGGACTTTGCGTCTGTCTGGCGGTCTGCGGCTACCGGGTCGTGGTTACGCTCGACTACATCCGGGATTATCCGCGGATCATGAATGAACGTGTCCTGATCCGCCCCGACATTTTCCTGAATGCGCTCCTGAATCCTTTCCAGACACTCTGGTCAATGTTTCCGACGGGAAGCAGTCTTGACTGGAACTGGTTTGAGATTGTCTGCTACATCGGAATTTGTGCCGCGGCGACGGCCGCCGTTTCATTCTTCCGGAAATGGACCCGGTTCCACTGGGCGGCGTTCGCAGCGCTTCTGCTGACGGTCGACAATTCCTGCATGTGGCTTCCGGGGTACTGGATTGCCCGCATTCCGCCGTTCACGAGCATGTTCGTGATCACGCGCTGGCGTTTTTTCCTGGTGTTTTTCCTTTCCGCTGTCCTGGCGCTTGAGTTTGCCCGGCTTCTGCGGAAATATCCGGAAAAACGGAAGCTGCTGCTGATTCTTCCTGTGGTTTCCTGCCTTGGACTGGCTGCAAATCGGCTCTATCTCTGTTTCCTTGACCCGGGAATCCGTCCGGTCACCTTTGAAAAAATTGCGGTCCTGCGGGTAAAGGCCAGTGCGCCGATCGTTTCCCTGAACGTGAAGGGAGATCAGGTTTTCGCGGCTGTCCGCTCCAATATCGGCGTGATTACGGGCTATCAGAACCTGAGAGGATACAATCAGGAGCCGCCGAGGCTCATCACGCCGGCCGATTCCCCGGACTACCGCGGCGAATTCTTTTCCGAACACGGCAGGGCGAAACTCCTGGAATGGAGTCCGAACCGACTGAAATTCCAATGCTCGGAACCGGACGTCGTCACGATCGCCCAGAATCCCGGAAGCTGCTGGTTCTGCGAGGAGACGGGCGAATACCTCTTCCCGCAGATGAAGGCATTTGATCCGCAGAAGAAGTTCCAGTTCCGGTCGCCCGCGGGGACGTGGACTTTCCGGCTGCGTCCGCGGCTTCACACGGCGGGGATCCTCGTTTCACTTGCCGGTCTGCTGGGAAGTCTGGTCTTTCTGCTTGCCGGACTGAAGAAGGGAAAATCGAACATTAAACTGAATTGAATGTCGAACGCTGGGATGCGGAACTGTTTCCGCACTTTGCTTTTGAATGACAGGCCTGCAACAGGAGTTTCAATATGGACAAGGAAAAAAATCTGAATCCGGAAGATGAAAATAAAAATCAGGGGGAATCGTTCGAGGCGGAACTGCCGAACCGCCTCCGCGCGCCGGTGATCCCGCTTTCGGGCGTGCTGGTGTTCCCTTACGCGCTCACGCCGCTGATGGTCGACGGCGACGAATCGATCGACCTTGTCAAGCATTCGACCGAAGGCGACCGGCTTGTGGCGCTGTTCCCCGAAATGCCCAAGGAGGAAACGCCCGGCGCCGAAGGGATCAAGCTCGACGTCAAGTCCTTCAAGTTCGACGACAAGAGCCTTTCCGGTGTCGGCGTGCTCGGCCGGATCGTGAAAATGCTGAAATTCCCGGACAACACCGTCCGCGTGCTTGTGCGCGGACTCTGCCGCATCCGCGAAATTTCCTGCGACGCCCGCACGCGCATGGCCTCCGTCCGCAGACTTTCCGCGGGCGAATCCGACAACATCGAAATCACCGCTATGATCCGCAACGCCGTGAAGCAGTTCCAGCAGATCATCTCCTATTCTCCGAACTTCCCGGAGGAGCTCAAGATCGCGATCCTGAACCTGACCGACAACGCGAGGATCTGCGACCTGATCGCCGACTCGATCAATATTTCGTATTCGGAAAAGCTTTCCATCCTCACGATCCCGACCCTGCAGGAGCGTCTGCAGCTGCTCACGATCCTGCTGAACCGGGAGGTGGAAGTGCTCAAGCTGGGCTCGGAAATCCAGTCCCAGGTTCACAACGCCATGAGCAAGTCCCAGCGCGAATTCTTCCTCCGCGAACAGCTCCGCACCATCAAGGAGGAACTCGGCGAGGAGACCCGCAGCCCGGACATCGTCCAGCTCCACGAACGGCTCGACAAGTTCAATGCCCCGGACATCGCAAAGGATACCGTCAAGAAGGAGCTCGAACGGCTGGAGACGATCCCGCAGGCCGCGCCGGAATATGTGGTCAGCTACAATTACATTGACTGGATTCTTTCGCTTCCGTGGAACACTCTCACGGAGGACCGGCTTGACATCAAGGCCGCTTCCGCGATCCTCGACCGCGACCACTACGGGCTCAAGGACGTCAAGGAGCGGATCCTCGAATTCCTGGCCGTGCTCCAGCTCAAAAAGGACAAGAAGTCGCCCATCCTCTGCTTCTCCGGACCTCCGGGAGTCGGCAAGACCTCCCTCGGCCGTTCCATCGCGGATGCCATGGGCCGCAAGTTCGTGCGCATGAGCCTGGGAGGAATCAAGGACGAAGCCGAAATCCGCGGACACCGCCGCACATACATCGGCGCTCTCCCGGGACGCATCATTCAGGGGCTCAAGAAGGCCGGCAGCTCCAACCCCGTCTTCATGCTCGACGAAATCGACAAGATCGGCTCCGACTTCCGCGGCGACCCCGCCAGCGCGCTGCTCGAAGTCCTCGACCCCCAGCAGAACTTCAGCTTCAACGACCATTACCTCGAGCTCGATTACGACCTCAGCCGCGTGCTCTTCATCGCGACCGCGAACATCCTGGACACGATTCCGCCGCCGCTGCTCGACCGCATGGACATCATCACGCTGCCGGGGTACACCCCCTTCGAGAAGATGAAGATCGCCGAAAACTTCCTGATTCCGCGCCAGCTCCGCGAAAACGGGCTGGAGGACCGGAAGGTTTCCATGACCCCGAAGGCGGTCGACGAAATCATTTCCGCCTATACGCGGGAAGCGGGAGTCCGCACGCTCGAACGCACCATCGGCACCGTCATGCGCAAGACCGCGCGCCGGGTGGTCGACGGCACGTTCGACGCGGCGAAGGATTCCGTGCTTGATCTGCCGCAGGTGCATGCCGCGCTCGGAACGCCGCGCTTCCTCAAGGATGAGCGTCCCGCAAAGCCGGAAACCGGCACGGCGATCGGCATGGCGTGGACCAGCGTCGGAGGGACCATCCTCATGATCGAGGCTCTCGCCATTCCGGGCGGGAAGGGCGACCTCAAGCTCACCGGCTCGCTCGGGGACGTCATGAAGGAAAGCGCGCTCGCCGCGTTCTCGTACATCAAGAGCGTCGCGGCAAAATACGGCGTGAAGCCAGACTATTTCAGGAAGCACGATTTCCATATTCATATTCCGGACGGCGCCACGCCGAAGGACGGCCCTTCCGCCGGAGTCACGCTTTCCACCGCGCTCATTTCGCTGGTCACGGGCAAGCCCGTTTCCAACACGCTTTCCATGACGGGCGAAATCACGCTCCGCGGCAGGGTTACGCCCATCGGCGGAGTCAAGGAAAAGGTGATCGGCGCCATGCGCGCCGGAATTACGGACATCATTCTCCCGGAGGAGAACCGCAAGGACCTGGACGATATTCCGGAAGAGATCCGCAAGACCCTGAAATTCCATCTGGTCTCCAGCGCACCCGAGGCCTGGAAACTGGCCATTCCCAAACTTGGCGAAAGGTAAGATGCAATGAAAAAAATCCTCCCCGTCCTTGCGTTCCTTTTCCTGACGTTTTCCGTTTCGGCGGGCGGTGCCGACCTTTCCAGGGAGGCGTTCGTTTCGGCAATGCGGAAGTCGGCCGGCGGCGAAAGCTGGGGCCTTCTGAAGGGCTTTGCCGAACACCGCCGGCGCGGAGGCGAAGCGGTGCGCGCGCCGATCCGTTTTTCCGTGCTCTTCACGAAGCAGCGCACGGTCGCGCAGATCGTGTTCCGGGGAACGGAAATCTACCGCATCGCGCAGATGTGCGTTCCCCCGTTCACGGCATCGGTCGAAAACACGCCGAAGCCCACGCTGGCCGACTTCGGGCTGAGGCCTGAGGACCTGGCAATGAACTTCATCTTCTGGAAGCTCGCGGGCGAGGGCAAGCCGCAGACCGTGCGCGGGCTTTCCTGCCGCGTGCTCCTGTTCGAATCGCCCGATTCGAAGGAGACGGTGCGCGTCTCGGCGAGTTCGGACTATCTGTTCCCGCTGCGCGTGGAATGGTTCCCAGGACCGGCGGACAAAGTTTCCGGAAAGCCCTTCCGCACGCTGGAGGCGACGGATTTCAGGAAGAGCGGCGAACTCTGGGTGCTCACGAAGCTTTCGATCTTCGGCCCCGGCTGGCGCACGGGCGTGACCTTCGACGACCTTTCCGCCGGACTCAGCTCCCAAGGCATTCCGAAGGAGCTCTTCGTCAATTGAAGAAACTGCATCCGGGGGCGGTCGTCGAGTTCCATCATCAGGTGCTTCCCGCGTGGGCGGAACTCCGGAAAAAGTCCGGGAAGCCGCCGTTCCTGCTCACGCTCGACCATCACACGGATATCCTGCGTCCGCGCGCTGAAATCCCGCGCGGCGCGGAAAATCTGGAGTCAGCACTGAAACTTCTGCGCCATGACGAACATATCGTGTGGGCGTATGAATCCGGGCTGATCTCCGGCGCGCTCGTCGTTTCGCAGGAAGATTTCACTCCTTCGCCGTTCCCGGAGGCGGTGCGGGTCTGTTTCGACTCCGGAACCTGGCCTTCGCCGCAGGAGGTCCTGAACTCCTCGGACCAGGCACGCCGTGCGGCAGAATGCTGGTTTGAAACGTGTTTTCTTTCCCGGATTCCGTTCCATCCGGACGGACCTTATATTCTTGACATCGACCTGGACTGCGTGCTGTGCGAGAAGGCTCTGCATCCGGCGGACTGCTCGTGCTTCGAGCGTCTGGCGGAACAGGCCGCGCTCGTGACGGTTTCCCTGGAGCGGGACTGGCAGCGCATCCTCCGGCTGAAGGGGGAAACGCTCGATTCCGATTCCATTCTTGCGGAAATCGCCGTTTGATTTTTTCTTCCGTGCCGTTTATATTATTGCATACCCGGAGCGCGACATGAAATTTCTGATGGTTCTGCTTGCCGTTTTCCTTTCCGCCGCCGGAAGCGCCCAGCTTTCCGACCGCTACGCGGGAAGAATCGTCTGCCTCCGGACGAAAAACGGTTCCTGGAAGCCCTGGATGTTCCTCACGGTGGTGGGCGACCGGGACAATGTGGTTCTCTGCGAGCGGAACGGCGAACGCCGGAACATTTCCGGAAACGACCTGATTCTGCTGAAGCTCTACAAATCGGCTTCCGCGTTTGACGCCTCCCAGATGGCATACCTCGAAATGGCGGCCGGAAGGTATTCCTCCAGCGACGTCTATATGCGCTATGCCGGAACGCTCGGAAAGCTCGGACGGATCAGGGCCATGGAAATCGTCCTGAAACTGATTCCCCGGATGCTTCAGGAGGAAAAGTCGGATGCGGCACACCATCTGGAGGAAACGCGGGATGCCGACCGTGCATCGAAGACTTCAGGTGAATGTCAGAAATGCTGTTCCGCAAAATCCGATTCCGGGAATGCGGCCGATCCCTTTGCCCGCCGGCGTTCCCGGTCCATACAGAAAAATTCGATTCCGGCGGATTCCGAGCGCAAGGTCGAACAGGAATCCACAAGCTCCCATTTTGAGGAGGAACTCATGGAGGAC
>CAZHPP010000020.1:0-16255 GCA_964534535.1 uncultured Victivallales bacterium
GAAGGTGTTCCGGCGCCACCTTGAGGTGTCCGGAAACATGGTTCCGGATGATCTCCTTCGTGAGTTCCTCCTGCATCAGCGCAATGTCAAGACGCATGCCGGAGTTCAGGAAGATCTTGCGGATTCCCGGAATCCGCATGGCGCTGCGGAGAAGCCCGAGAAGCGCGGAACCGTCCGCGGAATAATTCGGGCACGGACTGGGCCACATGCAGGAGACGCGGCGGCATTTTTTGCAGAGTTCCGGGTCCTTCGGGCCCGTGCCGTAAATATTGGATGCGGCTCCGCCGATGTCGCTCACGATTCCGTTGAAGCCGGGCATCTTTTTCATGCGCTCGATGGAGCGTTCCACGGATTCCGGCGAACGGGAAACGAGATAGCGCGTCTGGTGGGAAACGAGTCCGCAGAAGGCGCATCCGCCCGGACACCCGCGGACGGCCGGGACGGAAAACTGCACCGTCTCGAAGGCAGGAATTTTTTCTTTGTAGACCGGGTGCGGAGCCATGGCGTAGGGCAGTTCGGAAACGGCGTCAAAGTCGGCCTGGGAAAGCGGCGGGGCGGAAGGCTCCACCACGAGCAGACGGTCGCCGTATTTCTGGAGCAGACGGCGTCCGCACCAGGGATTGATTTCGGCCTCGACGATCTTGGTTTCCTCCATCAGGGCGCGGGGGTCGGCCTTCATGCGTTCGAAATCGGGGAGTTCCACGCAGTTCGTGCGGTCGAAGACGGCGGAAGCCTTTCCGCCGAGCAGACGGGCCGTGCCGGGAATGCCGTCGAGCTCGCGTCCGTCCCGGATCCGTTTCACGGCCTCGAGCGCGGCCGACTCGCCCATGCCGAAGACCAGCAGGTCTGCCTTGGAGTCGACCAGCATGGAGGGACGCATCTTGTCCTCCCAGTAGTCATAATGGGCCACGCGGCGGAGGCTCGCCTCCACGCCGCCGATGATGGTTCTCACGCCCGGAAATGCATGCTTGACAAGCTGGGTATAGACGATCGTGGCAAGCGGGGGGCGTTTTCCGGTCACGCCGCCCGGAGAATACATGTCGTCGTGACGCAGACGGCGTCCGGCGGTATAGATGCAGACCATGGAATCCATGTTGCCGGAGGTGATTCCGGCGGCGATGTTCGGGCGTCCGAGCGTCTTCACGGAATCGGGATTTTTCCAGTCCGGCTGGGCGATGATCCCCACGCGGAAGCCGTGGGCGAAAAGCCAGCGTCCGATCACGGCCGCGCCGAACGAGGGATGCTCCACATAGGCGTCCCCGGTGACCAGCAGGAAATCGACGGAATCCCAGCCGAGGCGGTCCATTTCGGCGCGGGTCATGGGGAGAAATTTCGGGACGGCGGGATCAGACATTGTTGGGGTCTCCTTCCTCGGAAACGGTTATGCGGAGACGTCTGGCATAGACGGACTGGACGAGTCCGAGCAGGGAGAGCGTCATGAACATGAAGGTGCCGCCGTAGCTGACGAGCGGCAGCGGAAGCCCGGCCACCGGCATGAGCCGCACGCACATCCCGATATTCACAACGGAATGAAGCGCAATCATCGTTCCGGTCCCGACGCAGATCAGGCGTCCGAACACGTCGGGCGCCACAAGCGCGCACCGGAAGATGGAAATCAGAAGCAGGGCGTACATTGCAAGGAGCGCGAGGGAGCCGGCGAATCCGGTTTCCTCCGCGATCACGGAAAAGATGAAGTCGGAATTGGAAACGGTCTGGGGAAGATATCCAAGCGCGTGCTGGGTTCCCTGCATGAAGCCCTTGCCGGAAAAGCCGCCGCTGCCGACGGCCAGTTCGGCCTGGCGCTGGCTCCAGCCGGTCGTGAGCGGGTCGCGCTCCGGATGCAGGAACACCATGATGCGCTTCTTGTGGTAGTCCTTCAGCGAATAATACGCGGTGGGCATGGCGAGCCCCGCGACGACCGCCATCACGAGCAGCAGCCGCCAGCGGATTCCGGAGGCGAACACCATGGCCAGCACGCAGAGGCCCACGATCAGCGCGGTCGAGACGTTCGGCTGGCGCGCGATCAGCGCCGCCGGCAGGGCCGCGACCAGCAGGATCAGCAGAAGCCAGTGGATCCGGTTCACGTTCAGTTCGCGGCGGGAAAGCAGCCAGGCCGTGAGCACGATCGTGACGCCCTTGGCGATTTCGGAGGGCTGGACGCTGATGTTGAAGACCTCAAGCCAGCGTTTTGCGCCGAACCGGTTGATTCCGGCGAACAGCAGATAGGCGAGGACCGCAAGGCAGAACGGGTAAAGCACGGCGGACAGCACCCCAAGCTTCCGGTAGTCGGCAAAGGAAAGCAGGATCCATGCGCCGAATCCGAGTCCGCCCCACATCAGCTGGCGTTTCCAGAACAACGCGGCGGCGATTCCGCCCTGCTGCTGGCCGGTCCCGTAGACGAACAGCACGCCGGTGCAGAAGAGCACCGCGGCAGGAAGAATCTGCAGCCAGTCAAACCGTCCGAAAAATGAAGAAAGAGCCGCTCCGACTGCGGAGGGCTCTTTCGTGCGCTTGTCCTGAATGATCTCGTCGAACATGCGTCCTCAGCGAAGGCATTCCTTCACGAGCGCAAAGGTCTGGTCGCGCTTCGGGCCAACGGAGATGATTCCGATCTTTGCGGAAACTTCCTTCGCCATGCGCTTCAGATACTTCTGCGCATTGGGAGGAAGTTCCTTCAGCGAACGGGCATTGCCCGTGGGAGTCTTCCAGCCGGGAAGAGTCTCGTAGACGGGTTCGACGCGCGCGAGTTCGGAAACATCGGCGGGAAAATCCGTCACGGTCCGGCCGTCGATCCTGTACGCGGTGCAGATCTTGATTTCATCGAGCGTGTCGAGCACGTCGAGCTTGGTGACGGCGAGATAGTCGACACCGTTGATCATGCAGCTGTGGCGGCAGGCCACAAGGTCGAGCCAGCCGCAGCGGCGCGGACGGCCCGTGGTGGCGCCGAATTCGCCGCCGTTGTTGCGGAGCTGTTCGCCCATGGCGTCATGGAGTTCCGTGGGGAACGGTCCTTCGCCGACGCGCGTGGAATATGCCTTGATGACGCCCCAGACGCCCGTGATGTACCGCGGGGAAAGTCCGGCGCCCGTGCATGCGCCGCCGGAAATGGTGTTGCTGCTGGTCACGAACGGATAGGTTCCGTGATCGATGTCAAGGAACGCGCCCTGGGCGCCCTCAAGCAGAATCTTTGTCCCGGCAAGACGCGCCTTGTTGATCGTGACGACGGTGTCGGCAAGATAGGGGCGGACATAGTTCAGAGCGGGTTCCAGGTCCTTCCATGCGGCCTCTGCGTCGAGTTTCTTCGCGCCGGCGGGAACGTAGAGGGAATTATAGGCTTCGGCTTCCTCGCAGAAGCGTTTCCTGAAGGCGGCGGGATCGGCGATCAGCCCGGCGCGGATTCCGGTGCGGGCGATCTTGGAGGTATAGGCCGGTCCAATGCCGCGGAGAGTCGTTCCGATCTTCTTGCCTTTGGCGGCGGCCTTGCTTTCATGCCATGCGTCCAGCAGCTTGTGCCAGGGCATGATCAGGTGGGCGCGGGTGCTCAGCTGGACGGAGGAGACGTCAATTCCGCGGGCGGAAAGAGCCTCCATCTCCTTCTTGAGCTCGACGGGGTCGACGACGACTCCGTTTGCGATCACGCAGGGAACGCCCTTGCGGAGGATTCCGGACGGGACAAGGTGGAGCACATATTTTTCCGATCCGTTTTCAACGGTATGCCCGGCGTTGTTTCCGCCCTGGAAGCGAACGACCATTCCGGCTTCGCCGGTGAGCACGTCGATGATCTTGCCTTTGCCCTCGTCACCCCACTGAATTCCGACCAAGATATTGACTGACATTTTCCGCTCTTCTGCTGTTTAGGTTTTGTTGTAATAACGGACAGCTGATAACATATTCCATCTGCCGGAAAAATCAACCCGGAAGACGAATTTTTTCACAGATATCCCGCAACTTTTCAATCGGCCGTATTCCCGGCAGGAAAAATAAGCGATGCGGCTGACGGGACGGCGTCAGGATGCACATGGGCAGCCGTACCGGAGATTTCCCGCCGCCGTGAAAAGTTTTCCTTCTTTTTCATTCCGCAATGGAAAAATCATCTCCGCCGTGTTATATTATATGAAATCGTCCAAATCAAACGGAGTCATCAAGAAAACATGGCCTCTCCCGAAATCTCCATCGTGATCCCGGTCTATAACGAGGAGTCCAACCTCCCCGAACTCATTGAACGCTGTCTCAAATCCTGCGGCGAACTCAAATCCGCATTCGAGATCATCCTTGTGGACGACGGCTCCGCCGACTCCTCCGCAGACATCATCACCAAAGCCGCAAACGATCATCCCGGCGAAATCGTCGGCGTCATCCTCTCCACCAATTACGGCCAGCACGCCGCAGTCACGGCGGGACTCGAAGTCTCGCAGGGGAAATACGTCATCACCATGGACGCCGACCTCCAGAATCCGCCGGAGGAAATTCCGAATCTGGCCGCCGAACTCCGCAAGGGGTACGACGTCGTCGGGACGATCCGCGAAAAACGGCAGGACACGATCTTCCGCAAGCTTGCGTCGAAGACGGTCAACCTGATGGTCCGCAGCATGTGCAGGGGCAAGCCCATGACCGACTACGGATGCATGCTCCGCGGATACAGCCGCAATGTGGTGAACCTGATCCTGCGGTGTCCGGAAAACGGCAAATTCATCCCGATGCTCGCGATGAGCTTCGCCAGGAAATCGACCGAAATTCATGTGAAGCACGCGGACCGCAAGGCCGGCGAATCCAAATACGACCTCAAGAAGCTCATCTCGCTTCAGTACGACCTTCTGACGAGCACGACCACGTTTCCGCTGCGCGTGCTCACCTATTTCGGAACGGTGATCGCGTTTCTGGGCGCGCTGTTCGGCGCGTTCCTGATCGTGATGCGGTTCATCCAGGGCAGCGAATGGGCGGCGCGCGGCGTGTTTTCGCTGTTCGCGATTCTGTTCGTGTTCGTGGGACTTCAGTTCATGGCGATGGGGCTTCTGGGAGAATACATCGGCAAGATCTTCCTGAACACCCGTCAGAGACCTCAGTATGCAATCGAAACTGTCATACGCAAATCACAGGAGAGCAGATAAATGAAGGCAGTCGTTCTCGCTTACAACAACATCGGATGCGTCGGAATCGAGGCGCTCCTCAAGGCCGGAATCGAAATCCAGGCGGTGTTCACGCACCGCGACGATCCGAAGGAAAACATCTGGTTCCGTTCCGTGGCCGAACTGGCCTCGTCGAAGGGAATCCCCGTTTTCGCCCCCGAGGACATCAACCATCCCCTGTGGGTCGAGCGGATCCGCCGGATGAATCCGGACGTAATCTTCTCCTTCTATTTCCGCAGCATGGTCAGGCAGGAAATCCTTTCCATCCCGAAACTCGGCGCCATGAACCTTCACGGCTCGCTGCTCCCGAAATACCGCGGCCGCGCCCCGATCAACTGGGCCGTCGTCAACGGCGAAAAGGAAACCGGCGTGACGCTCCACTACATGACCGCGAAGCCCGACGAAGGCGACATCCTCGCCCAGCTCGCCTTCCCGATCGCCCCCGCCGACACCGCGCTCGACGTCCATAAGAAGGCCGCCGAAGCCGCAGGAAAACTCCTCGACGGTTTTCTTCCGAAGCTACTCAAGGCCAAAGCCCCGATCAAAGGCACAAAGCAGGACGAGTCCAAGGCGACCTACTTCCACGGACGCACCCCCGCCGACGGCGTGATCGACTGGAAGAAGTCCGCCGCCGAAATCGTGAACCTCGTGCGCGGCGTGACGAAGCCCTATCCGGGCGCGTTCTCGTATCTGGGCGGCAAAAAGTACTTCATCTGGAGCGCGGAGGCCGCAAAGGGTTCCGCCAAGGCCGCTCCCGGCACGATCCTTTCCACGAATCCGCTCACCATCGCGGCCGGCTCCGGCGCGGTGAAGGTGCTCTTCGGCCAGGCTGAAAACGGGCTCTACTGCTCCGGAATCCAGCTCGCCGACGACGCGCGCATGGTCGAAAAGATGCTCTTCCTCAACTCCCTCAAGCGCGGGAAAGAGAAGAAGAGCGTGCTGATCCTCGGCGTGAACGGATTCATCGGCAGCGCCATTTCCGAACGGCTCCTCGCCGACGGCAACTACGAGGTCTACGGCATGGACCTCCGCTCCAACTACATCCAGAACCTGATCGGCCGCCCGAACTTTTTCTTCCGCGAAGGCGACGTCCAGATCCACCGCGAATGGATCGAATACCACATCCGCAAATGCGACATCATCCTGCCGCTCGTGGCAATCGCGACCCCGATCGAATACACCCGCAATCCGCTGCGCGTGTTCGAGCTCGACTTCGAGGAAAACCTGCGGATCGTGCGCTGCTGCGTGAAATACAACAAGCGCGTGATCTTCCCCTCGACCTCCGAAGTCTACGGCATGTGCTCGGAAGAGTCCTTCGACGAAGACAACTCCCAGCTCATCACCGGCCCGATCCGGATGCAGCGCTGGATCTACTCCTGCTCCAAGCAGATGCTCGACCGCGTGATCTGGGCCTACGGAACCAAGGGCCTCAAGTTCACGCTGTTCCGTCCCTTCAACTGGATGGGCCCCAAGCTCGACAGCCTCGACTCCGCCCGCGTGGGCAGCTCCCGCGCAATCACCCAGCTGATCCTGAACCTCGTCCAGGGCACCCCGATCCAGCTGATCGACGGCGGCGAACAGAAACGCTGCTTCACCCATGTCACCGACGGAATCGAATGCCTGTTCCGCATCATCGCGAACAAGGACGGACTCTGCGACGGCAAGATCATCAACATCGGCTGCCCCGACAACGAGGCCAGCATCAAGCAGATGGCCGAAATTCTGGTGGACAAGTTCGAAAAGCATCCGCTCCGCAAGAAATTCCCGCCGTTCGCCGGCTACAAGGTCGTCGAATCCGGCGCGTTCTACGGCGCGGGCTATCAGGACGTCCAGCACCGCAAGCCCAGCATCAGAAACGCATGGCGCTACTGCGGCTGGAAGCCGGTCGTCGGACTTGAGGAGTCGATCGAAAAGACGCTCGACTTCTTCCTGCGCCAGGCCATTGAAAACAACGTGAAGTGACTTCACCGATGAAGGTCGGACTCCGCATCGACGTGGACACCTTCCGCGGAACGCGCCGGGGCGTGCCTTCCCTGCTCCGCGCGTTCGACCGCGCCGGAATCCGCGGCTCCTTCTTCTTCTCGGCCGGCCCCGACAACATGGGCCGGCATCTGTGGAGACTCCTGAAGCCGCAGTTCCTCTGGAAGATGCTCCGCACGAAGGCCGTGGGGCTCTACGGCCCCGAAATCGTGCTCATGGGCACCTGCTGGCCCGGCCCCATGATCGCAAAGCACAACGCCGGAGTCATCCGCGACGCCTCGAGCGCCGGACACGAGATCGGCGTGCACGCGTGGGACCATCATTACTGGCAGGCCGAATCCGGCTCCATGTCCGCCGAAACCGCATTTTCCCATGTGAAGCGCGCCTTCGACCTCCTTTCCGAAATCACCGGGAAGCCGCCCTCCTGCAGCGCCTCGCCCGGCTGGCGGTGCACCGAACAGCTCCTGCTCGCCAAGGAACAGCTCCCGTTCGCCTACAACAGCGACTGCCGCGGCGATTTCATGTTCCGGCCCGTCGTAAACGGAAAAGAGCTTTCCCAGATTCAGGTCCCGCTGAACCTTCCCACCTATGACGAAGTGCTCGGCCGGAACGGCATCACCAACGAAAACTACAACGATTTCCTGCTTGCGAAGATCCAGGAACACCCCGGATACAACGTCCTGACCGTCCATGCCGAAGCCGAAGGCGGCCTCTGCAGCGCCATGTTCGACGATTTTCTGGCGCGCGCAAAGACGGAAGGAATCGAATTCGTTCCGCTTTCTCAGCTGATCCCCGCCGACCGTTCCGGTCTGCCGCAGGGACGGCTCGTCAGAATTGAAATTCCCGGCCGCGAAGGCTGGGTTGCAGGCTACGAAAGGCTTCCATGAAACGCATTCTCGGTCTGGCAGTCCTGATCCTGATCCTCGGAACAATCTTCCTCGCGCCGCTGAACTGGCGCGAACTCTTCACGCCCGACGAGACGCGCTACGCCGAAATCGCCCGCGAAATGATCGTCCGGAACGACTGGATCACGCCGTACCTGAACGGAATCAAATACTTTGAAAAGCCGATCTTCGGCTACTGGTGCATCGCGGCCTCCATGAAGACGTTCGGAGAAAACGCGTTCGCCGTCCGGCTGCCTTCCGCCCTTGCGCTCCTGCTTTCGGCGCTGTGCGTGTTCCTGCTCGCAAAGAAGTTCCGGAAGGGGGATCCGAAGCTGCCGTGGCTCGCCTCAGGACTCTTCCTCGTCTGCCCCTACGTGTTCGGCCTCGGCGGAATCGCCGTGCTCGACGGCATGTTCGCATGTTTCCTGACGCTCGGCATGACGCTCTTTTACTTTGCGCTGGACGCCGGGCCGTGGACGAAGCGCGGGCTCGTTTTCCAGTTCACATGCGGGCTGGCGTTCGGGATCGCGTTTCTCACGAAAGGCTTCCTTGCGTTCGCGCTTCCCGGCGCGGCGTTCTTCTTCTATTTCCTGATCCCGGAGGACCTTGCTCTTTACAAATCCAAAAGCTGGTGGCTCGGACGGCTGAAACTGCTCTTCACCCTGCCCTGGATTCCGCTTGCGGGCGTCCTGATTGCCGCCCTGCCGTGGTCGATCGCGGTGCATCTGAAAGAGCCGCATTACTGGAATTATTTCTTCTGGGAGGAGCATATCCAGCGCTTCACGGAGGAAAAACAGCACCCGAATCCGCCGTGGTACTTCATTCCGGTGTTCGCCGCAGCGCTCGGATTTCTGTGGGTATTCGTGTTCGGAGCGGTGCGCGGATACTCGATGAAACTTCTCCGGGAGCCGCTCGTGCGCTATGCGCTCTGCTGGACGGTCTTCATGTTCCTGTTCCTTTCCATGTCGACGGGCAAGCTGCCGACCTATATCCTTCCGTGCTTTCCGGCGGCGATCCTCCTGCTGGCGTACGGGATTCATGAACGGATGTTCATTCAGGGAGAAACGCGCTGGACGGACCGGCTTCTGCTGGGGTTCGGTCTTTTCCTCTGCGTGCTGACGGCGGGCTTCCTGATCTACAACACCTTCGCTCCGGCGGACTGGCGGGTCTACTCGCCGCGGGAATGGCCGAAACAGGCGATGTTCGCCTTTTCTGCGCTGGTCCTCGGCGGCGCCATGATGGCGGCCTCCCGGATTCCGGACGTTTCCAGGAAATTCATTCTGTTCGGGCTCGGCATGATCCCCGCGATCGTGCTGTGGCAGGGGCTGGTTCCGGAAATGATGTACCCTTCCCGCGTCCCGGACGTGTTTCTGCGCCGGGTGAAGGCGCGGCTGGGAAAAGTGCGTCCTGAAATTCTGTGCTTCCGCAATCCGATCCAGTCTGCCTGCTGGGTATTCCGGCGGGACGACGTTTCCATTTTCCTGATGGCAGGCGAGCTCACGCGCGGACTGGAATTCACGAATGCGCAGAGCCGGCTGCTCGGTCCCGAGGAAGGCATGAAGCTGATCCGTGAAAAACGCGACGTGCTCATGATCCTTCCGCGCGAATATCTCGACAACATGATCAAGTTGAAAATTCTTCCGAAATATGATTGGTGCGAACCGCTCGACCCCCGCGAAAGCGAATTCGCCGCCGTTAAATTTTCAGGTGAAAAATGACAGCCATCCTCGGATTCGAATCCAGCTGCGATGAAACAGCCGCAGCCGTCGTGATCGACGGCAGGAAAGTCCTTTCGAGCGCAATCGCCTCCCAGATCGCCAAGCACGCGCCATTCGGCGGCGTGATCCCCGAACTCGCCGCGCGCGAACATCTGACCGCGATCGGACGCGTAACCGACGAAGCGCTCAAGACCGCCGGAGTCTCCCCCGACGACCTCGACGCCGTGGCCGTCACCAATCTGCCCGGACTCGTTCCCGCGCTCCTCGTCGGCGTGAATTTTGCCAAGGGGTTCGCGCTTTCCCACGGCAAGCCGCTGATCGGGATCAACCACTTCCTCGGCCACATCTACGGCGTGTTTCTCGACGCCGAAGAGGACGTCTTCGCCAAAAAGGAACTCTTCCCGATGATCGGGCTTGTTGTTTCCGGCGGACACACCGCGATCGTGCTGATCCAGTCGGACGGCGTCACGAAGGTCGTGGGCACCACGCTCGACGACGCCGCGGGCGAAGCGTTTGACAAGGCAGCAAAGCTGCTGAACCTCGGCTATCCCGGCGGCCCCGTGATCGAAAAAGCCTCCGTGAAGGGCGACCCGAAGCGCTATCATTTTCCGCGTTCCCTGACCGGAGCCGCGGGAAAGGCCGTCCCGCCCGAACACAGGTTCGATTTCTCCTTCAGCGGCGTCAAGACCGCCATGCTCTACCACGCGCAGAACATCTGCCGCGACACCGGCGCAGCCCAGCTGGAAGGACAGGTCCTCTTCGATTCTCTCGCCTCCTATCAGGAAGCGATCGTGGACGTGCTGTGCTCCAAGACGTTTGACGCGGCGGAGCATTTCGGCGCAAAGAGCGCGATTCTCTGCGGCGGAGTGGCCTGCAACTCTGCGCTCCGGAACCGGTTCCTGGAAACGGCGCCGAAGTTCCTTCAGGCGTTCGCCGCCCCGAAAAAATACTGCACCGACAACGCCGCGATGATCGCGGGGCTGGCCTTCCGCTATTACAAGGCGGGAATCTTCTCGCCCATGACGCTCGACGCCTGCGCCCGGATTTCCTCGTCCTTCCGCATTCCTCTGTGAGCGGAGGTCCCGCTACTTCCCGATGCAGAACCGGGAAAAGATGTCGTCCAGAACGTCCGGAGTCGCGCTTTCGCCCGTAATGGAAGCAAGCGCGGCGACCGTGCCCCGCAGGTTCGCGGCGGAAAGTTCAAACGATTCCCTTTCCGTTTCCGCGGAGGCTTTTTTCAGGAATTCCAGCGCCTTTTCCAGCGCGCCGGCATGACGCTCCGAGACGGCACATTCGATTTCGGAATTTTCCTTCCCCCAGACGGCTTTCTCGAACAGGTCGAGCAGAGTCTCGATCCCCTCGTTCTTCAGCACGGAGACGCGGCAGGAGGGGAACCCGGCGTCCGGCGGGACAAACTCCGCGGGCGCGAGGTCGCATTTGTTCCAGACCGCGATGGCGCGCGAACGGGGAGGAAGCTCGCGCTTCATGGCGGCGGTCTCCAGCTCCGGCGAAGGCGCGGAGGAATCGAACAGCCAGAACACGATCTGGGCAAGCTCCAGCGATTTTTTGGAACGGTCGATTCCGAGCTTTTCGATCCGGTCGGAGGAATCTTCGCGGATCCCCGCCGTGTCGGTGAGTTCCACGGCGATTCCGCGGAGCGACACATGTTCGCTCAGGGTGTCCCGCGTAGTGCCGGGCAGGTCGGAAACGATCGCGCGGTCGTAGCCCAGGAGCAGGTTCATCAGGCTGGATTTGCCGACGTTGGGGCTGCCCGCGATCACGAGCCGGACTCCGCCGGTGAGAATGGCGGAAGCGGCGCGGGAATCCAGCAGTTTTGCGATCCGGGATTCGATTTTCGCGATCTTTTCCACAAGCTGCGGCACGGGGGTCCAGTCGAGATTTTCCTCCGGGAAGTCAAGCCTGGATTCGATTTCGGAAAGCAGATGATAGACATCCTCCGAGACGGCATGGATTTTTTTCCCGAGCACGCCGGAAAGCTGGCGTTCGGCAAGCTTCACGGCGGATTCGGACTTGGCCAGGATGAGATCGGAAACCGCCTCGGCCTGGGAAAGGTCGATCTTGCCGTTGAGGAACGCGCGCTTCGTGAATTCGCCCGGTTCGGCCATGCGCGCCCCGGAACGCAGGATCCGCCGCAGCAGGGAGCGCGTGGAAACCGCGCCGCCGTGGCATTGGAGTTCCACAACGTCATCGCCCGTATAGCTGTGCGGCGCGGGCATCAGCACGGCCAGACACGTTTCCCCGGGAGAACCGTCTTCCCGCAGAAGGTGTCCGAACGTCAGGCGGCGCGGATCTTCCCGGGAGACGGCGCGTCCGGAGGCGCTCCAGACTTTGGAAAGGATGTTCAGGGAATCCGGGCCGGAGATCCGCAGAATGGAGAGAGCGCCCCCCGGAGGGGTGCAGAAAGCGGCGATTGTTTCGGAAGTTCTCATTTTTTTTTGATTTTCACTTGATTTCAAACGATTTTGATGGTATATATTACATCTTGAAAACGAATTTGTCAAAAGTCGGAGCCCGCTTTTCTTCGGGAATAACTCCGGGGTTAAGGATTACAGGAAGGAAATCAGCATAAAAATGGCTATTGAAAAGAAAACGATCTCGGACATATCTCCGGGCATCCGCTCCGTTTATCACAAAGCCCAGGACGTCATCGCCACCAACAGCCTCGACTACGGCATCGAACTTCTCAAGGAGATCCTGAAGAAGGAACCCGGATTCCTGGATGCCAGGACAGCCCTCCGCTCGGCCGAACGCAAACGCGCTCTCGGCATGAGCACCTTCAAGAAGTTCATTGCAAAGATCAAGCTGAACAAGTATGTGATCATCGGACGCGCCTGTCTTTCCAAGAATCCGCGCAAGGCGCTGGACGAGGCGGAAGAGGCGCTGTCGCTCAATGTATGGTCCACTTCGGCGCTTTCGCTGCTTGCGGATGCCGGACGCGCCCTCGGCGCGAATTTCATCGTGGTCGAAGCCCTCGAGTCGATCGTGGAACTCGACGACAAGAACGAGTCCAATCTGAAAGCCCTGGCCGAAGCCTGCGAAATCGAAGGCGAAGGCAACAAGGTCCTCCGGATCCGCCAGCAGATCGCGTCCAAGCACCCGAACAACCTGGAAGCCCAGGCCGCGCTCCGCGCCGCCGCCGCCCTCGCCACCATGGAGCGCACCAAAAAGAACGAAAAGGAAAAAGCGCTCGAGAAGCAGAAAAAATTCGAAGCCCAGGCCAAAGGCGGCGAAGCCACTTCCGAACTCCTCCGCGACGACCGCGTCATCCGTTCCGAAGACGACGTCAAGAAGATGGTCGAATACTACGAAGGCCTTGTCAAGAACGGCGACGAGTCGATCGACAACCGCCGCAAGCTCGCCGACTTCTACCAGCGCCTCGGACGCTGGGCCGACGCAATCGAAGCCTACCAGTGGATCGTCGACAAGCACGGCACGCTCGACCCCACCCTCGACAAGAACATCGAGGAATGCACCGTCAAGATGTACGCCGAATACATCGCCCAGCTCAAGGAGCAGAAGGCGCCCCAGGAAGAAATCGACCAGCGCACCGCCGAAATCAACCAGTACCGCCTCGAACGCGCCGAAGACCGCGTCAAGAACTACCCCAACGACACGCTCGTCCGCTACGAGCTCGCCGTCATCTACTGGGAGTTCGGCCAGGTCGAAAAGGCCCTCGAACAGTTCCAGTACGCACAGAAAAACCCGCAGAAGCGTCTTTCCGCAATCGTCTATCTCGGCCGCTGCTTCGCCGCGAAGAAGCAGTACGACATGGCCGTCGAACAGTACGAGAAGGCCATCTCCGAAATGCCTACCATGGACGCCCAGAAGATGGACGCCCTCTATCATCAGGGATGCACCTACGGGGCGATCGGCGACGACGAAAAAGCCATGGACTGCTTCAAGCAGATCTACGCCGTCAATGTCAATTACCTCGACGTGGCAAAGCGCATGGACGCGTTCTACCAGAAGATCAACGCCAAGCGCCACACCACCGGCATGGCCTGATCCCGCAGAAAAGTCCGCGGGGAGGCTGTCGTCATGCAGGGACTTCTGGCATATGCCGCAAAGCGGATCGGACTCGCGCTCGTCACGCTTCTGGCGATCCTGCTGGTGACGTATGTGCTTCTGCGCCTTGCGCCCGGCGACCCGACGCGCAGTTCCATGCTCGGACAGGCCGGGTCCGGCGGCGAAGGCCGCGGGCTCTCCGCTGAAAAGTCCGCCCTCGCCAAAGACGATTATCTCCGCAAAAAACTGCGTCTGGACCGGCCCGCCGCGGTCGGATTCGCGCTGTGGCTCGGAGACATTGTCCTTCACGGCGACTTCGGCACTTCCGTTTCCGTCGACAAGGGCCGCCCCGTCACCGCGCTCATCCTCGAACGACTTCCCATCACGATCCGGCTCAATGTCATTGCGATCCTGCTCACCTATCTTCTCGCCATTCCCATGGGCATCTTCGCCGGAGTCTTTCCCGACGGCAAATACGACCGCATTTCAACTTTTCTGCTGTTCCTGCTCTATTCGCTGCCGTCGCTGTGGACCGCGCTGATGCTCCAGGCACTCCTCTGCCGCGGCGGATGGCTCCCCATTTTCCCGCTCAAGGGACTCGAACCTGAAATCACGCGGGGGCTTTCCACCTTTGAAATCTTCCGGCTCACCGCCATGCATTATGTGCTGCCCGTCATCTGCCTCACGTACGCCGGATTCGCCGGGCTTTCCCGCTTCACGCGTTCCGCCATGATCGACGTGATCGGACAGGACTACATCCGCACCGCCCGCGCAAAAGGAGTCCCCGAATCCGGCGTGATTCTGCACCACGCCTTCCGCAACACGCTCGTCGTGATGGTCACTCTGTTCGGCGGAATCCTGCCCGGACTCGTCTCCGGCAGCATCCTTGTGGAGTACGTCTTCAGCATTCCCGGAATGGGATACCTTTCCATGATGGCGCTCGGCAACCGGGATGTTCCGCTGCTGATGGCCATCTTCGCCTTCAGCGGAGCGCTCACGCTCCTCGGAATGCTGCTTTCCGACGTGCTTTACGTCTTCGCCGATCCGAGAATCACGTTCCATTCCAGAATCTAGGAGGGTACTGTCATGAAAAAATACGCATTCACCGTCCTTGCGGCCGCACTGCTTCTCGCCGGCTGCTCCCTGTTCCGCGAACCGCCGCAGGCCACGCCGGGAAACCAGCGCCGGATCGGCACCGGCGGAGTCCCCGCAGGAGCATTCACCACGGTTTCCGGCGGATGGGCGCTCCATCCGACCGTCGTTTCCGCAAAAATCGTCGACGGGAAAACTCTCCGTTTTGAAATCGAATCCATCCTGCCGGAAGGAAAAACGCCGGAGTCTTCCGGCTCGGAAAAGGAGCCGACCGGGCTCTTCGCCGGAGAACACGCGGAACTTTTGCTGGCTCCCGGCGGCGGCCCGGTCTACTACCATTTTGCCGTGAATCCGGCCGGGCTCCGCTATATCGCAAAGAAAAGAGACACCGCATGGAAGCTCGCCTCCGAAGTCAGGACGGCCGTTTCCATGGGAAAGAATTCCTGGACGGCCATGTTCGAAATTCCGCTTGCCTCGCTCGGCGAAAAGCTTCCGGCGCAGGACACCGTCTGGCGCGCGAATTTCTGCCGCACCGCAAAGGTTCACGGAGCTCCGGCGGAAACATCCAGCTGGAGCGGCGCTTCCGATTTCCACAGCATCCCGCAGATGGGGAACCTTGTCTTCGGCTCCGTGATGAAGCCGCTGGCGTTCCGTTCGTTTTCCATGGAAGACGCGAACCGGGTGCGTCTTGATTCCGGAAGTTCCCTCTGCGTTGCCTCCGGCGGGCGGCAGTGGCATGCCGGACGCGGCGGCATTTTCTCCAACAGTCATCCAGAACCGTACGTCCCTCTGAAAAATTCTGCCGGATTTGCCATCTCGCAGCCCGGAGGCGAGTGTGTTCTCGGAACAATTCCGGACAAGGGAAATTCCATGTTCCGAATTTCGAAGTTCTACCTTGCGCCCGCTGACCGGATCGACTGCAGTTTTTCCGCCTTCCCCGGCACGCTCACGGTCGCGGATTCGGAAGAAAACCCTCTCGTCACGGTGAACGTCAACGCAAAAATGGAGGGCGTTTCAATCTCGACGGAGGGAATGCCGCTCGGCCGCCTGATTCTGAGCTACGAATCGAACGGCATGAAGACTTCCCGCACGGTCGTCCGGGTTCCCGAACCTCAGCCGCTTCCGGCAGGAAAGCTTTCCGCGCTTTCCGCGAAAGGGCGCACGCTCGAATTTCAGGGGAAACCGGTCTATCTTCTCGGCATTTCGGGAACCCCCGCCGCGCATTTCCAGTTTCCGCCCGAATTTACGCTGGCAGCTGGCCCCGGTGCGAAACAGAACGCAGTCGTCAATTACGATCTTTCCCAGGGAAGATTCGTCTATCAGCCGGCCACCGGCAGGCTCGTTTCCGGAAACTTTGAAAAGAATCTGCGCTCACGTCTGAGCACGCGCGAGGTCAAGGACAACGGCTTCCACCGGATTTCCTACGAAG
>CAZHPP010000021.1:0-16031 GCA_964534535.1 uncultured Victivallales bacterium
CCGATATTGATGACATGTATCAGTATCTAGGTGGACTTTCGCTGGCGGTAAAAAAAGAAACAGGGCACACTCCGTCCGGATATATTGTGGACAGGAGAAAGCGTTCCGGCGCATCCGTTTCCGAATTAAGGAATTTTATGGCCGCAGAACTGGATTCCCGTCTTTTCAACCGTGAATGGATTCAGCGTATGATGCGGGAAAATTATTCCGGCGGGAAAACGCTCGCACGAATGGCAGACAACGTCTGGGGCTGGCAGGCGGTCGCATCGGAAAATATTACCGCGGCCGACTGGACGAACCTTTATGAGATTTACGTTAAAGACCGTTATCAGCTGAACATTAAGGATTTCTTTGCGGAGAACAATGAATGGGCATTCCAGTCAATGACAGGACGCATGCTCGAAGCCGTCCGCAAGGGCTATTGGAAAACGGAACCCGGGCTGCGGCAAAACCTGGCCTCGGAATATGCACGGAGCGTGATCCGGCAGGGAATGGCCTGCTGCGATCACACCTGCAACAATCCGCTGCTGAACCAGATGGTGGTGAATCTGATTTCCATGCCGGGTGTGCTTTCTCCCGAAATGGTGATGAAATTCCAGGCGGCAGTGGAAAAGGCGGGAGGAAAAAATCTCGGACAACAGATCAGAGATCGTCGGACTCTGCAAAACAATCTGGCGGAATCGTTCGGAAAACGGGCATCCAACAAAACACATGCTGCCCGTACAGAAGCTGCGCAACAGACGGAACAGACGACCCGCATCGCTGAAAGTGTGCCGGTTAAGGGATTTCGAATGAAACCATCGCGAACACAAGCGGAGGAAACAAGCCTTGCCAGTTCCGGTATAAAATGGACGATTCTCTGCGCTGTCTTCCTCCTGATTGCCCTGTTCGCATGGGGATATACACGGAAAGAACAGTAAATCAGTTGTCTTCGCAATCGTCAGTTGTCCGAGTCGGATTGAAAAGATCGACATTGGGAGCTCCGACAAACCCAACCAGCGCGCTTTTTGCGCACGCATGACTGCTGTTGATTGTTCCAACACTTTCGCTGGACACATGCCCGTCACCCCAGGCGACATTGGCGCGTTTTGCATGACGGAAATGATTGGTTCCGCTGGTTTTATTCGACCATTGATCTCCTTCCGGCTTGATCTTGCAATACATGTACGGGGTATATCTTGCTTTTTCGTAGCCGGAACCGGCTGATTTGCCGCTGCTGGCGCAATCCCCGAACATGATCGTGTCGGAAATTCTGCGCATCCCGGCGCGCTTGAGGTGCGGCGCATCATACCCGCCGAACCATTTGCCGTTATATCCGTATCCTCCGCCGTTTTCACATTTCGTCAAATCAGGCACACTTTCAAAGGAAGAAGGACAAAGCAATACTTTCGGCGCATTTCCGTAATAATCCCCAAGCAATGGACTGGTTGTAATGTCATATCCTTCGCTGGTACGTACTCCGAACCAGTAATTCCCAAGTTTTACTCTTCCAGACCCGGTTGCAGTAGTATATGGCACGCAATAGTCATCGTTTGCATCGGCATACATATTGCCTGCCAGGCCAATCTGTTTCAGTTTTGAGATGCAGGATATCGCCCTGGCCTTTTCCCGTGCCGCATTCAATGCGGGGAGGAGCATTCCTGCCAGAATTCCAATAATTGCTATAACGACAAGGAGTTCCACAAGCGTAAATCTGCGTTTCACAATATTACTTTTTCTCTTTTCGTAATAACAAAGCGGCTTTTCTCTCCACCCCCGACTGGAATGGAAGAATAGGGAAAGGAGAATATTATTACTAATTTTAGATTCGTAATAACAATATACAGCCACAATCAAGCAAATGCAAATGAAAATGAATTTATTTCAGATCAGGATATATTTTCGCCGGTGGTGCTCATGGAAAGTTCCGCGTGCAAAACGCCCTTCTGCCGCTTGACGGTTCCGGCGAACTGGCGGATTTTTTCTCCATTCCCGCGCACCATGATCATTTCCGCACAGATTTCATGGCTGATGTGAACATGAGTGGAAACCAGGACATGCGCCAATGAATCATGCTGAAGTTCGACCAGCTTTTCGGTCAGCCCGCGATGATGGTGATTGTAAATCAGAGTCACTGTTCCAATTACATCGGCGCCGGACTTCCATTCTTCCAGCGTCAAACGGTCCCGGATCATATCCCGAATAAATTCTGAACGGTTTTCATATCCGCTCGCCCGGGTAAGTTTTTCCAGACTTTTCAACAGCGGCTCTTCTATCGACAGACTGACTCTTGCAAGTTCCGACATCGGATCTCTCCATCGTTTTCAGGTGATATTATTACGTTTTCATTTCAATATAATACCAAGCCCTGCGTTTTTCAACACATTGTTTTTTAACGCAGATACGGCACATGAGATGCGGCGCCGCAGACGAGGCGCTCCGGTGCCGATCCCTGCTGCCATGATCTGCGCATGCAGGACGACCGATTCTTTTTTCCGTCCCCGAACTTGAAAAAACGCGGGGAAGCGGTATATTATCTGTTTATAACAGAAAAAACCTTCAGAAGGAAGTTCATCATGTACAGCGCATCCGATTTGAAGAAAGGCCTGAAGATCGAAATCGACGGGCAGCCCTGGACGATCACCGAATTCGAGTTCTGCAAACCCGGCAAAGGCACGGCGCTCTACCGCTGCCGTCTCAAAAACCTCGTGACCGGCGCAGGCATGGACCGCACGTTCCGCCCCGTCGACAAAGTCGACATCCCCGACCTCGAGGAACGCGAAATGCACTACATCTACAACGAAGGCGACGACTATGTGTTCAGCGATTCCGAAACCTTCGAGGAAATCCGCGTGAACAAGGACAAGCTCGGCAACAAGATCTACTTCCTCACCGAAGACGCCCTCTGCACCGCCCTGTTCTTCAACGGCACTCCGATCGACATCACGCTCCCGACCTGGCTCATCAAGGTCGTCACCGAAACCGAACCGGGCGCCCGCGGCGATACCGCCAGCTCCAACGTCATGAAGCCCGCCAAGATCGACAACGGCTACGAGCTCCAGGTCCCGCTGTTCATCAACGTCGGCGACACCATCAAGATCGATACCCGGACAGGCGAATATGCCGAACGCGTCAGCAAAGGCTGATCCGCAGGGTCTTTTTTCCGCTGAAATGACAAGGGCGTTCGAGTTCCGTTCGGACGCCCTTTCTTTTACACGCGAATATTACCGGAAAAGCGGCTTCGTCGAGGTGACCACGCCGTGCGCCATCCACGCGCCCGCGCCGGAAGAATACATTGACTGTCCGAAAACTTCCGAAGGCCTCTTTCTCCGTTCTTCCCCGGAACTCGAGATGAAGCGCCTGCTCGCCTCCGGAATGAAAAACATCTACGAGATTTCCCCATGCTTCCGCGTCGGCGAATTCGGCAGGACCCACCGCCCGGAATTCACCATGCTCGAGTGGTACATGGCCGGAAAGAACTACCGCGACATGCTGGACTTCACGCACGGGCTTTTCAACTTCCTTGCGGAAAAGCTCCGCGTGCCGGAAAAATTCTACGATCCCGCGAAAGAATGGGAAATCCTCGGCGTGCGGGAAGCCTTCCGCAGGTTCGCCGGAGTCTCAGCGGACGAATGCGCCGAAACCGAAGGCCGCTTTGAAACCGTGCTCGTGGAAAAGGTCGAGCCGGCCCTTCCGAAGGACATTCCGTGTGTGCTGATCGACTACCCCGTACGGTTCGGCGCACTGGCGCGCCGGAAGCCGGAGGCCCCCACGCTGGTCGAACGCTGGGAGCTTTATCTCCATGGAATCGAGCTGGCCAATGCCTACGGCGAACTCACCGCCGCAAAGGAACAGCGCGAACGCTTCGCCCAGTTCAACCGCAAGCGGGAGGAATACGGCCTCTGCGTATATCCGGAGGCGTCGGAATTCCTGGCCGCGGTGGACCACGGGCTGCCGGATTCGACCGGATGCGCCCTGGGCTTCGACCGCCTTCTGCTGGTGCTTTCCGGGAAGAACGATCTGGCGGACGTCTGTTTCCCTGTCTGAAAAGAGTCCTTCCGCAGACGGAACGGGCCATGCCGGACGGCACTCATCCCGTCGAAAAAATCATCTTTCCCGTTTGACTATCTTTCGTGCGGATGCTAGATTACCGTTTCATACAGAACGGAAGTGAAATGATCGGATTTTTCCGCAGACGCCGGTTCCGGCAGGTGTTTTTCGGCCTGGCCGGGATTTTTCTGACCGCATTCGTGATCGCAGACTACTACTGCGAGACGGTCGGCGTGCCGCTGTGGGCGGAACGTCTGATCCTCCGGCGTCTGCAGGGAGCCGGAATCGAACTGCAGGCCTCCGGAATCCGCATCGGCGTGGTCAACGGAATGCGCATGACCGACGTGCGCCTCACGGACAGTTCCAGCGGAATCGAACTGCAGGCGCCCATGATCGGAGTCGATTTTTCGCCCATTCTGGTCCTCCGCGGAATTCTGCTCCCCGTTTCCATTGAACTCGAAGCCGCCACGCTCCAGGCGCAGGTCCTTCCCGAATACGGAGAGGAAGCCGCCTGCGACAGGCTCGTGATCTCCAACCTTTATGCGGAAATCGTCGGAACGAAAGGACTCCTCCAGGTGCGGAGGGCCTCCGGAACCGTGGACGGAGTCGCCATCGAACTGAACGGAACCGTCGACAATCTGCTGCATTTTTCGTTTGCCAAGGGGCTGGAATCGCTGCGGGACCGGATCAGTCCGACCCGGCAGGACGGCCCGGCCGCGGCACCTGCGGAACACGCCAGCTCCGTCCTTTTCGGCGTGCCGCTTGAAATCCGCCGCAGACTTCTTTATTTCTCCCGCAGGCTCCAGGCCAAGCGGCTCGGCGGGAACGCCCGGTGTTCCGTCAAATTCCATTACGATGTCAGCAGCTTCGGAAAAAGCACGTTCTCAAGCCGCCTGGAAATTCCCTCCCTGAAATGGGGAAACCTTCCCATCCGCAGGATCACGCAGAGCTGCCGGCTCGAATCCGGCGTGCTTTCCATGGAAGACGCCTACATCGACCTCGGCGACGACTGCTACATCTCCGCCGACGTGTCGCTCGATTCGGTGAACCATTCCTCCAAGGGCTCGTTCACGGGCGTCTGCCGTGCGCGGGACGTGCTGCTGCTTTTCGACGAACAGATCCGTTCCGGCCTTCTCAGCAACGTGAAATTCGGCGAAAAGCCGATCGCGCTTTCCGGAAAGATCGACCGCTTCACCTTCGACGGACGCCTGATCGGCTCGCTTTCGGCCGACCTGCCCGAACTCGTCATCAGCGGAATCCCCATGACCGGAGTCAGGCTGGTCCTGAATTCCACGGAAAACGGACTCTCCGGCTCCCTGGAACAGGCCGATCTTTCCGGCGGCGGAAACGTCTCCGGGACCTTCTCCATGAAGGACGGCTCCTTCGGATGCAGCATTTCGGGACGCGCCCTTCCCCGCGATATCGCCCACATTCTTTCGCCCTCCATGCTCGAATTCCTGGGGAAGAACGCTGCATTCCAGGACACTGCGAAGCCGATCAGCTTCTCAGGAAAGCTCAAATCCTCCGACTGGAAGAATGCCGACTTTTCCGGCAATTTCAAGGTCTCGGCGGAAGGGATCCGGATCAAGGGCGCGGACATCGTCCGGATCGACGCCGGAATCGCATTCTCGCCCGACCGCTTCGAGCTCAACGACCTCTCCGCGCGGCTCTCCGACGGTTCCCGGCTTGCGGGAAATCTTTCCTGCAACCCGAAGAATTCCACGCTTTCGGCTTCCGTCATTTTTTCCTCCTCCCCCGCAAAATTCATCGCCGCTCTCGAACCGGAAACCCGGAAACACCTTCAGGAACTCACAGCAGGAATCGAATGGCCTTCCGCGGGCAACATCATGGAAGGCAGCGCGGATCTCCATCTCGACTACGGCAAATCGCCCTTCCTCTTCCTGAACGGCAGCCTCGTCATGAACAATTTCGGCTACCGCGGGATCCATTTCAAATACGGCGCAGCCCGTTTCCTCATCGACGGCAGCGGCAGGCTCGTCATGCCGGACATCGTGCTGGAAACGGATGACGGCACGCTCGCCATGAAGGCCGCGTATTCGCTCCCCGACGGACGGAAAACCGGCGAAGGCGTGCTTGACTTCCAGCTTGCAAGCTCGCTCCGCGGCAACGACGTGATCCGGATCCTCTTCCCCGACTGGAAGAGCGAAACCGTGGACTTCCCGTTCCCAATCACCATGGAATCCCGCGGAAAAATCGACTACGGCGACCAGAACAGGACCGTCTTCTCGGCCCTCGTCGCCAACGGCTCCTGCGTCTGGTCCAAGGTCCGGATCGACGACATCGGCGCCAGACTCCGCTTTTCGAAAAACGTCCTCTCCTTCGATGCCGCGGAAGCAGTGTTCTGCGGCGGACACACGCTCACGGACTACAGCTATGATTTCTCCACCGGCCGCGGAAAAATCCGCCAGAAGCTTGAGGGCGCCAGACTCCAGCGCGTCATCACGGAACTCGGAATCGGACAGTTCGTCTCAGCCAATGCAAAGTCCGGCCAGGGTTCCGTTTCGGCATACGCGAACGCCGATTTCTCCTACAACGCAAAGGACGAACTCCAGCTCTTCGGAACCGGCGGAGTCGACATCACGGGCGACAACCTCTGGTGCATCCCCTACATGGGCGGATTCCTCAAGACGGTCGCCGACGCATGGCCCATGATCGACACCGGCTCCATCTCCAAGATCAACTGCACCTTCACGCTCGACCGCGATACCGTGCACATCACGAAGCTCAAATCCGACGGCGGAATCATTTCGCTTTCCGCCTCCGGCCAGTATCAGTGGAACAGCCGCGAAGTCAACATGACCCTCCGCGGCGAACTTCTCAAGAACGCCCTGCCCTTCGGCGCCCTCGCACGAATCCTCACCCCCGTTTCCTGGATCACCTCGCGCGCAATCAAGGGCAGATACGACAATGCAAAATGGGAGTAACTCCTGACCTATGATTTCCTTCGAAAAAAAACTCGCCCGCGCAAAAGAACTGCTCGCCGAATGCTGCGACATCGCCGGGATCCTTGAAATTCTCGAATGGGACCGCTGCACCTACATGCCCAAAGGCTCCTGCGCCGGACGGGCCTCCCAGATTGCTTCGCTTCAGGCGATCGAACACCGTCTCGCCACGGCTCCCGAACTCCAGAAACTTTCCGCCTTCCTTTCGGAACACGCTTCCGCGCTCGACCCCGATTCCGACGACTTCAAGCTCATTCAGAAACTCGGACGCATGATCGCAAAGCAGAGGGCCGTCCCCGAAAAGTTCGTGCGCGAAAAGGCCGAGGCCACCGCGCTCGCCGGAGACGCATGGGAGCGCGCCAGACTCCAGAACGACTATTCCGTCTATGAGCCGGCCCTCAGAAAAGTCATCGATTTCGACCTGGAATATTCCACATTTTTCCCGGAAGCGAAACATCCGCTCGACCCCCATCTTGACAACTTCGACGAAGGCTTCACCGCCGCGGACGCCGATTCCCTCTTCGCCGGACTCGAACCCGCGCAGAAGGCGATCCTCCGCAAGGCGCTGCCCGCCCGCGCACCCCGCGGCCTCTTCGCCGGACTCGACTTCCCGGACGGAAAACAGCTCGAATTCACGCGGGAAACCGTCACCGCCATGGGCTTCGACTGGAAGATCGGACGCCAGGACCTGACGATCCATCCGTTCACCGCCACACTGGGTCCGCGCGACGTCCGCATCACCACGAAACCTGTTCCCGGCGCACCGTTCTCCGCCCTGTTTTCCAGCATCCACGAATGCGGACACGCCCTCTACGAACAGGGCATGTCCGACGGAATCGCCGGAACGCTTCTCTCCCTCACGATCCCGCTCTCGCTCCACGAGTCGCAGTCGCGCCTGTGGGAAAACATGGTCGGACGCTCGAGCCATTTCTGGAAGCATTTCTACCCGCGCGCCGCAACGCTCGTGCACGGACTCGACCGGATTCCCTTCGACGAATTTCTGGCCGAAATCAATTCGGTCGAGTGTTCCCCCATACGCACCGAAGCCGACGAACTCACCTACAACCTCCATATCATCCTGCGGTACCGTCTCGAAAAAGGGCTCATGGAAGGCCGCTTCGGGACAAAAGACCTGAACGGACGCTGGAACGCCATGATGAAGGAGCTTCTCGGAGTCGACGTGAAGGACGACCTTCACGGAATTCTTCAGGACATCCACTGGTCCTGCGGCGAATTCGGCTATTTTCCGACTTATGCGTGCGGAAACATCATCGCCGCCGAAGTCTGGAAAAAAGCCCTGGAGGAGAAGCCGGAAATCCCATCCGCGCTCGAAACCGGCGACTGTTCCGTCCTGCGGAACTGGCTGAAGGAAGAGATTCACCGCTTCGGCGGGAAATACACCACCAAGGAACTGCTGAAGAAAATCACCGGACAGGCCGCGCTCGACCCGAAGCCGTATCTCGATTATCTCAGCGTAAAATATACCGGAGAACATCATGCCTGACGATTCGAGATGCGCCTTTGTGCGCGACTATCTGAACAAGAACGACCGTTTCTGCGCCTTTGCCGGGATTCGGATCACCCTCGTGAAAGAGGACTATGCCGAAGCCGAAGCAGGGCTCAACGAACACACCCTGAACGGACTCAACGTGGCCCAGGGCGGCGTGATCTACACGCTGGCCGACCTGAGCTTCGCCGGAGCCGCCAACGCGAACGCCACGGGCAAGGCCTGCATCGGCATGGGCGGAAACATCACCTATCTGCGCCCCGGCACGGGGAAAAAGCTCCGCGCCGAAGCCAGAATGATCAACCGCAACCGCCGCACCTGTCTCTGCGGGGTCGACGTGTTCGACGACTCCGGGCGGCGGATCGCCTACGGAACGTTCACCGGATTCATGCTTGAGCAGGATTTCGGTTCGCTGCCGCAGGGAAAATGAACATCCGCCCTATGGAAATCGGCGGGAACGTGAAGTATATTATTCCAATCAACATGCAATCGGGAGTTTCATTGCAATGAGCATTTATTCCAGAGCGTTCCGGGATCCGCGGGTCCGCGAATACCTGCCCTCCGTCCGCATCGTCGCCGAATCCAAAGCCGTCAATTCCGTTGCCCTCACGGACAATCTGGAGCGCCAGACCTATTTCGGTTCCGGGCACAAGCCGTGCGTGATCTCCCGCGGCGGCTTCCTCATCCTCGACTTCGGAATCGAGCTCAACGGCGGAGTCAAGATCATCGTTCCCGCGGCGGCCGGCGGAAAGATCCGTCTCCGCTTCGGCGAATCCGTCAGCGAAACCATGGGCTGTCCCAACCAGGACCACTCCATCCACGACACCGTGCTCGAACTCCCGAAACTCGGCGCGCTCGAATACGGATGCACAGGCTTCCGCTTCGTGCGCATCGATGCCGTCGAATCGGACATCACGCTTCTCAACGTGCTGGCCGTCGCGCTCTACCGCGACCTGGAATATGCCGGCTCCTTCGAATGCTCCGACGCCCGCCTGAACCAGATCTGGAAAACCGGCGCCTATACCGTCCAGCTCAACCTGCAGGATTACATCTATGACGGAATCAAGCGCGACCGTCTCGTCTGGCTCGGCGACCTCAACCCCGAAATCCGCGTGATGCTTTCCGTCTTCAGGGACTGCTCCCTGATTCCCGAAAGCCTCGATTTCGTCCGGAACATCACCCCGCTTCCGAACATGATGAACAACATCTCCAGCTACTCCCTCTGGTGGATCATCAACCAGTACGAATACTATCTCCACACCGGCGACCTCAAATATCTTTCCCTGCAGACGGAATATCTCAAGGACATGGTCAAACTCTTTGCCGGATTCATCCGTCCGGACGGCTCCGAAAACCTTCCCATGCAGCGCTTCACCGACTGGCCCAGCTCCGGCGATCCGGCCGCAATCCACGCCGGACTCCAGGGGCTCATGTACTGGGCCATGAAGGACGCTTCCGCGCTCTTCGGATTCCTCGGCTGCGGCGAGTCCCGCAGGCTGGCGGATTCAACGGCGGAAAAGCTCTCGAAACACGTTCCCGACTGCGGGAAAAACAAATCCGCCGCCGCGCTCCTCACTGTTTCCGGACTGTCCAACCGCGCCGACGTGCTCACGGAAGACCGTTTCCGCGGAATCTCCACCTTCTACGGCTATTACATGCTGCTCGGTCAGCCCTCCGAAGGCGCGCTCGAACTGATCCGCAGATACTGGGGCGCCATGCTCGACTTCGGGGCCACCACATTCTGGGAGGACTTCGACCTCGACTGGACAAAGAACGCCTCCCGGATCGACGAACCGCCCGTGCCGGGAAAAAGCGACCTCCACGCCGATTTCGGAAATTACTGCTACAAACATCTGCGGCACAGTTTCTGTCACGGCTGGGCCGGCGGCCCCACCGCATGGCTCAGTGAAAAAATTCTCGGCGTGCGCGTGCTCGAACCCGGATTCCGCAAGGCGGCAGTCCGTCCGCAGCTCTGCGGACTCGACTGGGTCCGCGGGACATTCCCCACGCCCGAAGGCCCCGTCTCCGTGGAAATGGAAAAGGGGTCTCCCGCAAAGATCACGGCGCCGGACGGCGTGAAGATCGTCCGCTGACGCCGGAGTTCAGTTCAGATCGTATTTGACGATTTCGCCCGGAAGGGTCGAACGGTCCGGCCAGATTTTCCGTCCCGGATAGACCGACGTATGGATTCCCGTGTGGACGCCGTCGCCGATCACGGAACCGAACTTTCTCCGGCCCGTGTCGACCAGCTGTCCGAGCACCATGCTGCGGTGGTTCTTTCCGTCGTGCCGGAAGTTGGATGTAATCGTTCCCGCCCCGAAGTTCACGCGGTTCCCCACGATCGAATCGCCGATGTAGGAAAGGTGTCCGGCCGACACCTTGAACTGGAAAATTGAATTTTTGACTTCGACCGCCTGTCCGATGTGGCAGGAATCGCCGATCGAATTGCATCCGCGGAGATAGCAGTTCGGGCCGATCTTGCAGTTCTTCCCGACGACCGCCGTGCCTTCGATGTAGACGCCCGGAAGGATCACGGAACCTTCGCCCAGCACCAGGATGCCGTCCACCGTTGCGCCAGCGCGCACCGTGCCATGGATCTCGCTCTGCCGGATCGCCGAAAGCAGTTCCTCGTTCACCGCGAGCACATGCCACGGATAGCGGATCAGGATGCTGGCAGGATCAGGCGCGAATTCCGGAACGCCCGGTTCCGGAGCCGGACCGCTGCCGTTCCAGGCAAGCAGTTCGCCTTCGGAAGAACGCACGGCGAACCGCTTCGCGGCGGCGAGTTCCTTCAGAAGGGCTTCGGAAGGCCAGAACGCCGATCCCGCCGTACAGTCATCGGAAGGGAAACAGGTTTCCCAGCGTTGTTTCAGGAGTTCGCCGAACGTGCTACCCGCAAGCAGGATTTCCGCAAGTTTCGCGCGGCAGCAGAGCGGCGCCAGGGATTCAGCGCTTTCATTGTCGAAAATCCGGATCATGTCAGCAGAGCTCCTTCCGCACGACGGCGCAGATCCTGTCGTTCCATTCCGCGACGTCCTGTTTGGTGCGCGCTTCCACCAGAACCCGAATCTTGTTTTCGGTTCCGGAGTAGCGCACGACCACGCGTCCGGAGTTTCCGAGCGCGGCTTCGGCCTGACGGACCACGCCGGAAAGACCGGGGACTTCCGCGATGGCGGGCTTCATCTTGACGGCGATGCTGACCAGCGACTGCGGAAATTCAGTCATGAACGAGGCCATTTCCGAAAGTTTCTGCTGCTTCTGCTTCATCAGTTTGAGCACATGGAGAGCGGAAAGGATTCCGTCGCCCGTGGTGGAATAATTCAGGAAGATCAGGTGTCCGGACTGTTCTCCGCCGAGGCCGATGTTCTTCTCCTTCATGCGTTCGATCACGTAGCGGTCGCCGACGGCCGTGATTTCGGTGCGGATTCCGGCCTTGGTCATGGCTTCGATCAGCCCCATGTTGCTCATGCTCGTGACGGCGATCGAATTTCCGGGCAGACGCCCCTGTTCCTTGAAGTCGATCGCGCAGAGCCCGATGATGCGGTCGCCGTTCACGATGTTTCCGTTTTCATCGGAAAAGATCACGCGGTCGGCATCGCCGTCGAGAGAGATTCCCACGTCGGCCCCGGTTTCCCGCACCAGACGCGAAATCAGTTCCGGGTGCGTGGCGCCGCAGCCGGCGTTGATGTTCGTGCCGTCGGGCGTCACGCCCACGGCGGTCACCTGGACTCCCAGTTCGCGGAGAATCGTCGGCGCGATGGCGTAGGCGGCGCCGTTGGCGCAGTCGAGCACGGCGCGGATTCCCTTGAGCCTTGCGTTTCCGATCGAGGTCTTCGCAAATGCAATGTAGCGCCCGCGCGCGTCGTCGATCCGGTAGGCCTTTCCGATCGGCGGGGGCACGGCCGGACGCTCGTTCGCGATCATGATGCGCTCGATTCCGTCCTCCACAGAATCCGGCAGCTTGTAGCCGTCCGCGCTGAAAATCTTGATCCCGTTGTCCGTGGAGGGGTTGTGCGACGCCGTGATCATGATTCCGCAGTCGGCGGTCATGGACTTGACCAGATGCGCCACGGCGGGAGTGGGCATCGGCCCGACTTCCAGTACGTCCATGCCCATGCTCACGAGTCCGCTCGTGAGGGCCGTTTCCAGCATATATCCGGAAAGACGGGTATCCTTGCCCAGCAGGGCCTTCACGGTGCCGTCGCCCTTCGCATGGCAGACTACCGCCAGGGCGCGTCCGACCTGGAGCGCCACTTCGGGTGTGATCGGATATACATTGGCCGTGCCGCGGATTCCATCCGTTCCAAAAAATTTTCCCATTCTCGAACCTTTCGTTTCTGATGTGTAAAATCAATATTAATATATCGCAGTTTTGCGAATATTCAAACGTTTTTCATGTGTAAAATAGAATCAGCGCAGCAGAGAACACGGCGTCTCTCTGTCCGCTGCGTCCGCAAAAAAATCCCGGCATGCAGTTTCTTTCTCATCTGCAGGCCGGGAATCCGGGAAACAGGAAAAAATCAGGGCTCGGCCGGGTTCCCGAGGAAGCCTTCGCTTGTGAACACGAACTTGTATCCGGCCTCCGTGACGATCTTCGCCATCTCCTCGATGCGCGCGAAATGGTCAGGCAGATAATTTGCGTAGAACGGGAAGAAATACTGTTCGTGCGTGATGACGCTCAGGAAGTCGTTCGTCTTCCGGGCGCAGAGCGCATGCATCAGCCTGCGGAGCTCCGGCATGGGCTCCAGATTGCAGATCACGTCGTCGACTCCGAACAGCAGGCCGAAGCGGGCGTCCCAGCGTACATGCTTCCGCGTAATGTAGAACCCGTTTTCATCGCTCTGGAAATAGCCGATGTCGGATTCGGGGATGCTTCCGGCCGTCTCGCCGATGCGGGTGCGGGCGGAAAGATAGCTTCCGCCGAGATAGGTGACCCCGCGCTCGCGGAGTTCGGCGATGGAATCTTCCGGAGCCATGGCCCAGTGGAAATTGACCGGCGGGATCAGGGTCCGTTCCCCTGCGAAGCGCCGGATTTCATTCGCCACGAGATCATAGTCCGCACCGAGTTTCCCCGGCGCGGCGTTCTGGTAGGGACGGTCCGGGAATTCCGAATACGCATGGAAAGCCAGCCTCAGCCAGTCCGCATTGTCCTGCCATTCGGAACGCCAGCAGTCCGGGAATCCGGAAAGATCGAACGGGAAGTGGTCGTTATGGTAGAACAGATTCAGCGTGACCTTCAGCCCGTATTTCTCATGGAGCTTTCTGAGGCCTTTCAGATAGAAGTGGTCGAAGAGCGACTTCGGACGGTCGCGCGCGATCTCGGAAAGGGCGAAGATATTGTCGTCGATGCAGAAGTTCACGCGGCGGAAGGAAGCCTTGTCCCAGACGACTTCCAGTTCCAGTTTGCGGCGGCCGCGGTCGCCCTCCGATTCGATCCGGATGGGATTGAAGCGTCTGTTCAGCAGAAGATGGGCGGAAAAATCCTCGCCGCAGCGTTCCGCTTCAACTCCGTTGACGGTGACGCGGTCGGCCGCGCGGGCGAGTCCGCAGATTTGTATCTTGAGGCCTTCGTGAGTTTCGATTCCGTCGTGGCGGCTGAGCACGGCTCCGTGAATGAGATTGGCAACTTCAAGCATGGCATTCCTCCTGCTGTTTTTCGAAAAGAATACTATACAGCGGAGCCGCATTAAATGCAAGGAAAAACAGTCTCACGGAATTTTTCTTCCAGGGACCGCTGCGCAGCATCCGGAAGGTGCAAACTGCCCGTCAGCTCCGGAGAGGATCGCCGGAATCGGCGGCAAATCTTCTGATGGTCTCGCGGTCGTCCAGATGATGCTTCACTCCCTTGATTTCCTGCGTGTTTTCATGGCCCTTGCCTGCGACAAGGATCAGGTCGTCCGGCCCGGCAAGCGAAACGGCAAGCGCAACGGCCTTTTCCCGATCGAGCTCAATTTCGTACTTCGCCCCCGGAACAATCCCCGCGACAATTTCCGCCGCAATCGCGGAAGGCTCCTCCGACCGCGGATTGTCGTTCGTGACGATTCCGAAATCGGCCATCTGCGAAACGACGCGGCCCATGCGCGGCCGCTTCGTGCGGTCGCGGTCGCCGCCGCAGCCGTAAACACAGATCAGGCGTCCCCGGCACAATGGCCGCAGGGCCGAAAGCACCCGCGCAAGCGCATCGTCCGTATGCGCATAATCCACATACGCCGACGCGCCGTTCTTCAGGATGAAATGCTCCAGGCGTCCGGGAACAGCCTTGAACTCCGCAAACGCGCGGATGACGGACTCCGGCGACGCTCCCGAACGCAGGGCAGCCGCAGCCGCGCCGCACGCGTTGTACACGTTGTGGCGTCCCACCAGATGCATGGCGATCCGCAGGGAAAGGCCGTCCATCTTCAGCAGGAATTCCGTGCCGTGGGCGTCGGCATGCGTGATTTCAGCAAAGCATCCGGCATGAGGGTCTTCGAGCGAAAGGGGCAGGACGTCGCCGCCGGTATCGGAGGCCAGACGCTTTCCGTACGGATCGTCGACGTTGACGATTTTCGAACCGGAGCAGAGTTCGTCGAAGAGAATGCGTTTGGCCCTGAAATAGGACTCCATGTCGTGATGATAGTCGAGATGGTCGCCGGTCAGGTTGGTGAAGATGGCGGTCTTGAACCGGACGGAGCCGGTGCGGTGCTGATGGAGTCCGTGGCTGGACGTTTCCATGACGGCGCGCGGACAGCCGTTCTTCCGCATTTCGGACATGATCTTCTGAAAGGACAGGGCATCGGGCGTGGTATGTTCGGAAAGGACCGGAGCGCCGTCGCCGGTGTCGATTTCCACGGTCGAGATGAGGCCGCATTTTTCAAGCGGAAAAGCGGTGCGGAAAAGTTCACGCATCATGTAGGCGGAAGTGGTCTTCCCGTTGGTTCCCGTGACGGCGTGCATGAGGATTATTTCCGCTGGGAATCCGAACCGGATTTCACAGAGTGCCGCCCAGGCCGCGAAGGAATCCTTTACCAGGATCAGCGGCACGTTTTCCGGCACGTTTTCCGGAGACTCCGCGACGACAGCGCATGCGCCTTTTCCGAGCGCAGCGGGAATGAACCTTGAGCCGTCGAGCTTTGCGCCCTTCACCGCACAGAAGAGATCTCCCTTTCCGACGGAGCGGGAGTCGTTGGAAACGCCGGAAACCGGCATTCCGGGAACAAGATTCCGCGTTCCGGAATGCGGAAGTTTCCTGAGATAATCGTCAATCGTCATGGGAAAATCCTTTCTTGGTTCACCGTCAGGGGCTGCTCGCCCCCGACACCTCACGGCAGGACTCAGAGAGCCCTGCACCCTGTGCAAAAAAATTCAATTTTTTTGCACATAGTTTCCATCGGCATCGATCGGCCGGGAAAAACACCATAGCCTACAAAAAGAAGGCGGAGCCGTTTCCGGCCCCGTCTTCTGCAATGCGAAAACTGGAACGTTCCGCAATTACTTGTCGTAGGCGTGATGGGCAGAGCCGAGGACGTCGATGACTTTGTGCTTGTAGAGTTCCG